>JALYXK010000265.1 GCA_030947145.1 Actinomycetota bacterium | reverse complement strand
GGAAGCGCTCGCGCATTTCCGGTGCGTCATCGCTGGCCTGCCACGCTCCGACCGTCGCCGTCCCGGTGAGCTCGTGCAAGCCGTGGGCCTGGGGCTCGTCGATGGCGGCGCGTAGCCACGAGAGGTCGTCCGAAATGCGCTGGGGTCGATCGGTCGGCGGGGGAGCCCACGGGTCCTGGTTGGCCCGTCGCTCGGGCACGTCCGGGGGACGGAGTAACGCGACCTCGAGGGCGCGCATCCAGTTGGGCCGCTCGGCCACAAGTTCGAGCATGAGCATCACCGGAGTATCCACCTTCCGGCCACGAGCGTCTACGTCTGGAGGCTTTCCATCGCTACGGCCGGCAGCGGAGCCTCCGCTCCCAGATCAATCTCTACGGGCGCCCGCGGGGGCTCCACGGCGAGAGCTCCCGGGACGGCGACCTTCTCGGGCTGGCCCGGCAGCTTCGTCGGACCATCGAACCACGGCATGCCGTGGCTGCTCTGCCGCCGGTCCGGCTGACGTCGACGCTCGCCGGGCGGAAGGTTGAGGGGGATCGCCGCGCCGCCGAGGCGCATCGACTGCTCGGACGCCTCGATCATCCGCACGACGTCCAGACCCAGCTGCATGTCCGAGCGCGGCGCCCGTCCGGTCCGGATGGCCCGGGCGAAGTCGGCGATCTCCATGCGCAGCGGCTCATCGGTGGCCAAGCGCGGGGAGATGATGTCTCCGGTCCGGTAGGCCATCTGGTGCTCGCCGAAGTTCCGGGGCTCCACGACCTCGACGCCGACATCGTGGATCCGGATCGGCTCGTTGCTGGTGTCGTCGTAGACCAACATGCCCTTGCGACCCGCCACCACGGTGCGCCGGAGCTTGGTGGGGGCCAGCCAGGACAATTCGATCCGCACGAGCGTCCCGGTGGGATAACCCATGTCGATGAAGGCCACGTCCCATTCGCCCCGGACGACCGAATCGCGGCCGATGGCCCGCACGAACAGCGGCATGCCCATCCAATAGTGGAGGATCGAGAAGTCATGGGGCGCCAGGTCTTGGAGCACGCTTGAGTTGCTCTGGTGTATGCCCAGGTTCACCCGCGTGGAGGTGACGAAGTAGATCTCGCCCAGGTCCTGACGGTCGAGCACTTCCTTCACTGCGACCACGGCGGGGGCGTAGAGAAAGGTATGGCCGGGCATCAGGATCAGGTCCTGCTCCGCGGCGCAGCCAATCAGGTCCAGGCACTGTTCGCTGGTCTGGGCCATCGGCTTTTCCACGAACGCGTGCTTGCCGGCGCCCAGGCAGCGGAGGGCCAGTTCGTGATGAGTCTTGATCGGGCTGGCCAGCATCACCCCGTCGATGGAGTCATCGCCGAGGATGTCCTCGATCCGGGTGGTGATCTTCACGTGCGGATTGCGCCGCTGTTGAAGGGCGAGGCGCTCGGGATCGAGGTCGCAGATCACGGCGATCTCGACATCCTCGAGGTCGGAGGCCGCACGAAGCAGGTTGGGGCCCCAGTACCCGAGGCCCACCAGCGCAAGTCTTAGAGCACGTTGGGTAGCCATGCCAGGCCTATCGGGCTCGTCAACCGGAGGCTTGAGCCGGTCCCGCGAGACTGATGCATCCGTCCAGCTCCGAGGGATCGTGCGCCACGGCGACAATCGATGTCCTCGGGTGCAAGAATCGACGCGATGGACAAGGCCAACGTTTTCGCCACGGGGTTCGAATACGACCCGGGCGATCCGGACGGCTATCGATCTGGCATCGCGCGCGTGGGCCAGCTGGCTGGCGGTAAAGCCAACACGGTGAAGGCCTACGAGGTGCCGGCGGGGCAGAGCCTCTGCCCCTATCACTACGAGTACGAGGAGGAATGGCTGCTCGTGCTCGAGGGCGAGATCGTGCTCCGATATCCCGACGGCGAGCAGACCCTGGGGCGCGGTGACCTCGTCTGCTTCCCGGCCGGCCCCGCGGGCGCCCACAAGCTTGCGAACCGCAGCGACAGTCCCGCGTTGGCGATGATGTTCTCGAGCTCGCGGGAGCCGTCCGTCGCCGTGTATCCCGACAGCGACAAGGTCGGAGTATGGGTGGGTGAGGAGGCTCTCATGGTCAAGCGCTCCGATAGCGCAGTCGGTTACTACGACGGAGAGCCTTGAGCCCTCAGCTCTGCGAGGCGCGCGCGGTGGCGGCGAGATCCTCGAGTGACAGCGGGTGCGCCGGCGGCGTGTCGATCACCATTCGCGTGACCGTCTCTAGCGTCGGCTTGACCTGGAGAAGCTCGCCTGCACCAAGCGCGCGCCACCCGGGGTCGGCGTCCATGACCTCACTGGCCACCACGACCGTGGGGCGGGCGGCGGCGGGCGCGGAGCTGACCCTGGTGCCATGGCTCGAAACCTGCTCGAGCGCACCTCCGTCGACGCCGCCGGCCGCGCGCTCGAGCCGGTGGAGCTCGTGCGTGTCGGGATAGCGCAGCGCCCACAGCTCGTCCGCGGTGATCAGCACGAAGTTGAGCGAGAGCACCGGGAGATTTGCCGCCACCCACTCGACCGCGGCCTGGATGCCGGCGCCGACGTCGCCGCCGTGGCGCTCGATCTCGGTGGTGATCAGTGCGAACAGCCGCTCGGAGTCCGTATCGCCTCCGACCAAACTCATGGCGTCGCCCAGCCGACGCTCCAGCCTGGGCAGGTCCTCGAGCACGCCGTTATGGGCGAACAGCCGGCCCCGCTGCTCGAACGGGTGGGTGTTGCGCAGCTCGAGCGCGCCGGTGGACGCGAAGCGGATGTGGGCGACGAAGGTCGAGGACTCGACCTCGCGCGCCTCGCGGACGAACTCCCGGTCGCGGAACGCGGCCAGCGGCTGCTTGTCCACGTGCGGTCGCCGGTCGCGGCCGAAGTAGCCGAGCCCGGTTCCGTCGGGTTCGCGGTGGCTCTGCTTTCGCAGCGAGTCGGGGGCCTGCAGCAGCCAGAACTTCGCGGTTACCGGCTCGGCCCCGGCGGTCAATCCGAAAAGGCGGCACATGGGAGCGAAGGCTAGTCGTGGTCGGTCTCGAACAGGAGCCGCGCCCCGGACTGCCGGCCGTCGACGAGGAACGTGCCCGTGGCGCGGCTCAGCGCGAAGGTCACCGTCTCGCCCTCCTCGGTCACCACCAGCACCCGCCTGGCTTCATCCTCGACCCGGGTGACCACGCCGGCGATCCGCGCTGCCAGGAAGACCACAGTGACCGGCGCGCCGACATGAGGGATCGCTCGGGCGCGGGGCATTGCGCAAGGATCGCAGCGCTCCGGTCGCCGTGCCTGGTTGGGTTGATGTAGCTTGGCGGCCATTCAACCCGGCGGTGAATGCGGCGTTGGCTCGCCGCTCCGCTCGCCGGCGATCGGAGCGAGGATGTCGAACAGACTCAAAGGCAAGGTCGTGCTCATCACCGGGGCGGCCCGCGGGATCGGCGCGGAGACGGCCCGCGCGCTGGCCAAGCGGGACGCGCGGCTGATTCTGACCGATCTGGACGCCGGGGCGCTGTCCGCGCTGGCCGCCGAGCTCGGCGAGGAGCGCGCGGTGAGCGTGGCCTGCGACGTCTGCGACCTGGCATCGATGCAGACGGCCGTCGAGGCCGGGATCGGGCGCTTCGGCGGGCTCGACCTGGTGCTGGCCAACGCGGGGATCGCCAGCTACGGCTCGGTGCTGGCGGTCGATCCGGCGACGTTCAAGCGGGTGCTCGACGTCAACGTGCTCGGCGTGTTCCACACGGTCCGCGCGGCGCTTCCGGCCCTGATCGCTCGCGACGGCTACATCCTGATCGTCTCCTCGCTCGCGGCCTTCGCGCCGGCGCCCGGGCTCGCCGCCTACAACGCCAGCAAGGCCGGGGTGGAGCACTTCGCCAGTGCGCTGCGACTGGAGGTGGCTCACGAGGGCGTCGAGGTCGGCGTCGCCCACATGTCCTGGATCGACACGCCGCTGGTCCGTGACGCCAAGGACGACCTGGCGTCGTTCCGGGAGATGCTCAGGGTGCTGCCGCCCCCGTTGGGCAAGACGACGTCGGTCGACGCCTGCGTGCGCGCGTTCGTCAAGGGCCTGGCGCACCGCCGGCGGCGGGTGTACGTGCCCGGCTGGGTGCGCGGGCTCGGCTGGATCAAGCCGCTGGTGACCTCGCGGATCGGGGACCGGCAGACGCTCCAGCATACCCCGCAGCTGCTGGCGCAGATGGACGCCGAGGTACAGGCCCTGGGTCGGTCCACCAGCGCGCGCAACGTGGCGCTGGAAGAGGCCGCGGTCGCGCCCGACTAGAGCGGTCGGCGCCTACGCTCGTCTACAGGTTGGCGATCGCCTCGTTCAGGGTGGCGCTGGGCCGCATCGCCTCGGCCGTCCGGTCCGGATCGGGCCGGTAATAGCCGCCGAGATCGACCGGGGAGCCCTGGACCGCGGCCAGTTCTTGCACGATCTGTTCCTCGGCTGCCGCCAGGGTCTCGGCCAGGTTGTGGAACCGGGCGGCCAGATCGGCGTCGTCTGACTGGCCGGCCAGCTCCTGGGCCCAGTAGAGGGCGAGGTAGAAGTGGCCTCCGCGGTTGTCGAGCTCGCCCGCCTTGCGCGTGGGTGCGCGGTTCTCCTCGAGCACGCGCCCGGTGGCCCGGTCCAGGGCGTCGGCCAGCAGCTTCGCCCGCGGGTTCTCGGCCTGGTCGGCCAGCATCTCCAGCGACAGGGCCAGCGCCAGAAACTCCCCCAGTGAGTCCCAGCGCAGGTGATTCTCGCGCCGGAACTGCTGGACGTGCTTGGGGGCCGAGCCGCCGGCGCCGGTCTCGAACAGCCCCCCGCCGGCCATCAGCGGCACGATCGAGAGCATCTTCGCGCTGGTGCCGAGCTCGAGGATCGGGAACAGGTCGGTCAGGTAGTCGCGCAGGACGTTGCCGGTCACCGAGATCGTGTCCTGTCCCCGCCGCGCCCGCTCGAGCGTGAACCGGGTGGCGGTGGCGACGTCCATGGTCTCGATCTGCAGGCCCTCGGTGTCGAGCTCCTCCAGGGCGGATCTGACCTTCTTCAGCAGCTCGGCGTCATGGGCCCGGGTCTCGTCCAGCCAGAACACGGCCGGGGCTCCGGTGGCCCGCGCGCGGTCGACGGCCAGGCGAACCCAGTCCCGGATCGGGGCGTCCTTGGCCTGGCACATCCGCCAGATGTCGCCGGCCTCGACCTGGTGTTCGATCAGCGTCTGATCGTCATCGGCGCGCACGACCCGGACCTGCCCGGTGTCCACGATCTCGAAGGTCTTGTCGTGCGAGCCGTATTCCTCGGCCTTCTGGGCCATCAATCCGACGTTCGGCGTGGTGCCCATCGTGGCCGGGTCGAACGCCCCGTGCTCGCGGCAGTGAACGATGGTCTCGGCGTACAGCGGCGCATAGGAGTGATCGGGGATCACGAACTTGGTGTCCTGCAGCTCGCCCTCGGCGTTCCACATCTGGCCGGAGCTGCGGATCGCGGCCGGCATCGAGGCGTCGATGATCACGTCGCTGGGCACGTGCAGGTTGGTGATGCCGTGGTCGGAGTCGACCATGGCCAGCCCGGGACCGTTGGCATAGGCCGCGTCGATCGCCGCCTCGATCTCCGCGCGCTGGTCCGCCGACAGCGAGGCGATCGACTTGGTCAGCGCCGCCATCCCGTCGTTGGCATCGACGTTGGCTGCTTCGAGGGCGGCGGCGTGCTGACTGAACAGGTCGGCGAAGAACGCGCGCACCGCCCGGCCGAAGATGATCGGGTCGGAGACCTTCATCATCGTCGCCTTCAGATGAACCGAGAACAGCACGCCCTGCTCCTTGGCCTGCGCGATCTGGGCGGCCAGGAACTCGTCCAGCGCGGCGCGCCGCATCACCGCGGCGTCGATGACCTCGCCGGCCTGCACCGCGATCGCCGCCTTCAGGACGGTGAGCGTCCCGTCCTGCGCGACCTGCTCCACGCGCACCTCACCGGCCTCCGCGATCGTCACCGACCGCTCGGTGTCGCGGAAGTCGCCCGCGGTCATCGTCGAGACGTGTGAGCGCGAATCGCCGGCGAAGGCCCCCATCGAGTGCGGGTGCTTGCGCACGTAGGCCTTGACCGAGGCCGGCGCGCGCCGGTCGGAGTTACCCTCGCGCAGGACCGGGTTGACGGCACTGCCCTTGACCCGGTCGTAGCGGGCCCGGACCTCGCGCTGCTCGTCGTCGCTCGGCCGGTCGGGGTAATCGGGGATCGGGTACCCGAGACCCTGCAGCTCGGTTATCGCGGCCTTCAGCTGCGGCACCGAGGCGCTGATGTTGGGAAGCTTGATGATGTTCGCCTCGAGCGTTTGGGCGAGGTCGCCGAGCTCACTCAGCGCATCGGCGACTCGCTGCGCTTGGTCGAGCCGGTCGGGGAACTGCGCCAGGATCCGGCCGGCCAGCGAGATGTCGCGCAGCTCGATCTCCACGTCGGCGGCGGCGGCGAATCTCCGGACGATCGGCAGCAGCGACTGCGTGGCCAGGGCGGGGGCCTCGTCGGTCTGGGTGTAGATGATCTTCATGCTGGCGCGCACCCTACCCGCATCCGCGCCGGGACAGAGGCGACGGGGGCGCCCCGCATCAACCGATCGGTGGACCGGGCGGGCCATCCGGCGGATGCCCAAGATCAACCCCGCCCGGCGGCGAATCCAGCCGCTCGGGCGATGTGCAAACCGGGCTGCGCTGGCAGGCTCGTAGCGGTCAGGAAATGCGAGCCAGGAGCCAGAAATGTCAGTGATCGAGGTAGAGGATCTGCGTGTGCGCTACGGCCCGACGGTCGCCGTCGACGGCGTCTCGTTCAGCGTGGACGAGGGGGAGATCTTCGGGATCCTCGGCCCCAACGGCGCCGGCAAAACCACGACCGTGGAGCCGATCGGGGGGGCTGTGACGCCCCGGGTCGGGGCGAATCTCGGTGTTCGGCCTCGATCCAGCGCGACCGCGACGAGCTTCGCCAGCAGATGGGGATCCAGCTGCAGGAGAGCCAGCTCCCGGACAAGCTGCGGGTGGTCGAGGCGCTCGAGCTGTTCGCCGCCTTCTATCGGGCGTCCGCGGACACCGGGCAGCTACTCGACCTGCTCGGACTCACCGACAAGCGAGACACCCGCTTCGTAGACCTCTCGGGTGGCCAGCGCCAGCGACTGTCGATCGCGCTCGCCCTGGTCGGCCAGCCGCGCGTGGCCATCTTCGATGAGCTGACCACCGGACTCGACCCGCAGGCCCGCCGCGACACCTGGGCGCTGATCGACGACGTCCGCGGCCATGGGGTGACGGTGCTGCTGGTCACGCACTTCATGGAGGAGGCGGAGCGACTCTGCGACCGCGTCGCCCTGTTCGACTCCGGCCGCCTAGTGGCGCTTGACACTCCGGCCGGTCTGGCGGCGGGCATCGGCGCCGAGCAGCAGATGCGCTTCCGGCCCTCGCGGCCGGTCGACGAGCGGCAGCTCTGGCAGCTGGCCGAGGTCTCGGAGATCACCCGTCGCGGCGACCAGCTGGTCGTCACCGGGACGGGGAACCTGGTCGGAGCGGTCGTCTGCGCCCTGGCCGCGGACGGGATCGTCGCCGAGCAGCTGCGGGTCGACCAGACCAGCCTGGAAGACGCCTTCGTCGCCCTCACGGGCGCCCACGCCGAATAGACCACGACTCAGGAGGTACCGCCAATGTCCGTATCGGCCCCCACCCAGACGCTGCTCCCCGGCAGGGCGCGGTCACGCCCGTCGGCGTTTCGCCGCCTGGCCATAACCGAGCTGAAACTGTTCATTCGCGAGCCGCTCACGCTGCTCTGGGGGGTGGTGTTCCCGCTCGTGCTGCTGATCGTGCTGGGCAGCGCCACCTCGGAGAAGCCCCAGCGCTCGCTGGCTGGGATGCGCTTCATCGACGCCTATGTCCCCGTGCTGATGGTGTTCGTCCTGGCCATCCTCGCGCTGAACGCGCTACCGGCGGCGCTCTCCAATTACCGGGACAAGGGCTACCTGCGGCGCCTCTCGACCACGCCGGTCGGCCCGGTCGGGTCATCGGCGTCCAGCTGGCGATCAACCTGGCCGTGGCGGCCGGCGCGATGGCCGTGATCGTGGCGGTGGGCAAGATCGCCTTCTCGGTCGCGCTGCCCCTGCAGTTCGCCAGCTTCGTGGTCTCACTGGCCTTCGGTGCCGCCGCGATGCTCGCCCTGGGGACGCTGGTCTCCGCCGTCGTCCCCAATCAGCGGCTCGCCGGGCTGGTCGGATCGCTGCTGTTCTTCCCGATGATGTTCCTTCGCCGGCCTCTGGGGCCCGCGGGCCCAGATGTCGCCCGGGATGCGTCACGTCAGCGACTTCACGCCGCTGGGGGCCACCGTCGCCGCGGTCCAGGACTCGATGGGCGGCCACTGGCCGCAGCTCGGCCATCTAGCCGTTCTGGCCGCCTACACCCTGGTATCCATCGTGGCGGCGGTTAGATTGTTCCGTTGGGAACGATGAGCTCTGAACGTCAAACCGCGCGGGCGGAGTGGCTCGAGTCGTGGGCCCAGCGCGAGCTGCGGTTCATCGAAGCCGCGCCGTTCATCCTGCTGGCCGTCGCCTCCGGGTTGGACGTCGCCGTCCGCGGCGGGCTCGGCTCGAAGACGCGGATCGATCTAGGACTGGCGGCCGCAACGGCGGTCGTGATGCTGGGGGTGGTGCGCCTCCGGCGGTCCTCGATCGAGCGTCCGCTGCCGCTGGCGCTGCTGTTCGCGGGTGTGATCGGCCTGGGAGCGGCGCTGGTGGTGCGGGCCCCGATCTTTGGCTTCTATACGTTCACCGGCTACTTCTGGGCCTTTCGCGTGCTGCCCGGGCGTGCGGTGCTGGTCGGCGTTGCGGCGGTCGCCGTGTTGTCGGCTATCGCGCAGAGCGGGGGTGCTCCCGCTCTTACCATCGGCGGGATCGGCTTGTTCCTCGTCGTGTTCGCGATCAACGCGGGCGTCGCCGGGCTCGTGACCTGGTTCGGCTGGGTCGGCAACGAGCAGAGGGTCCGTCGCCAGCAGGCGATCGAGGAGCTGACCGAGACCAACCGCCGGCTGGAGGAGACCCTGACCGAGAATGCGGCGCTGCAGGCGCAGCTGCTCACCCAGGCCCGCGAGGCAGGCGTCTCCGAAGAGCGCCGCCGGATGCGCCGACCCCACAGCCCGGGAGCGGCATACGTAGGCGGCGATCGAGCTCGCGCGCGAGAGCCTGTCCGAGGCGCGTCGCTCGGTTCAGGCGATTCGCCCCGAGCCGCTGGAGACCGCGCGTCTGCCCGAGGCGCTGCAGGACGTCGCCGCGCGGTGGTCGGCGTTGCACGGGGTACCGTTGGCTCAGCCGGGTCGGACGGGGGTTTCGGGCTGGCCGCCATGCGCCAGCGGATCCAGGGGGTGGCGGGAACGCTGGAGATCGAGTCCGAGCCCGACTCCGGCACGGCGATCTCGGCCAGCGTGCCGGCGGTCTTGGCCGGGACGGCGCGATGAGCGAGCTCATCCGCCTGCTGATCGTCGACGACCATCCCGTCGTTCGCGACGGCCTCAGCGGGATGTTCAGCGGAGACCCGGACTTTGACGTCGTCGGCGAGGCGGCCAACGGCACCGAGGCGGTCGCCCGGGCCACGACCCTGCGCCCCGACGTGATCTACGCGAAGCTCGGCGTCAACGATCGCGCGGCGGCTGTGGCGGCCGGTTTCGATCGCGGCCTGCTGACCCCAGGCGGCCGGGACTGAAACCCACGGCCGGCATCGTGCAGGCGCGGGCGAAGCTCCGCGAGTACGCGGTGCCGACCGCGGAGCGGCGTCTCGGTGTTGCGGCCGAGGTGCTCGA
>JALYXK010000253.1 GCA_030947145.1 Actinomycetota bacterium | reverse complement strand
CCGCTGGTCACGACGATCACCTGCCGGCCGGAGTGATGCAGCTCGCCGACCTCGTCGCAGATGCGGCCCAGCACGTCCGCGCGCACGTCCCCGCGCTCGTCGGCGACGATGCTCGACCCCAGCTTGATGACCAGGCAGCTCACCGAGGGGAAAGCTTAGGGGCGCCGCGGGCGGCCGCGGCGCCCCCCAAACTTTCAGCAGCGCCGGTAGACGCGGGTGGACCTGATCGTCTCCGGGTGGGAGCCGACCTTGATGCGCTCGATGACGCCCGCCCGGACCTTGCGGTGGCGCCCGGAACCGAGGCGGATTCTGATCCTCTTGGTCCGCCCGAAGGCGGCGAACGTCGCCTTGCGCGCCCCGACCTTCACCGTGACTGACGAGAATCGTTCACCGACGGCCAGCGATAGGGACAGTGACACCGAGGCCGCCGAGCACCCGGCCACCCTCAGCGTCTGTCCAGAGCACCAGGGGTCGGACGGAACCCCGGCACAGGGGCGGCCCATCGTCGCCAGGTGCGTCGGCAGCGGATGCATCTGTACCTGCTGCCGGCGCGGATACTGCCCGGTGGGGCAAGCTACCGGTACCGGTGGAAGAAGCCGTACCTGGGAGTCGCAGAGGACCTCGGTGAGGAACTGCGGGTTGCTATTGCTCGCCGGTACCGGCGTCGTCGTGCAGGTCGGGTGAGTGGCCTGCAGCTTGGCGGCATCGGGGGTCAGGGGGCCGCCGCCGGCCTCCGTGTTCCCGCCGTAGCACTCCGACGGGTGCCCGTTCTCGAGATTCAGCTGGGCGAAGTCGCCGTTGGACGGGTGGCCGTAGGAGCCGTTGTGGGAGAACGAGTTGCCAATCAGCGCGTCACCCCACTCGTCGAACACGCACCCCAGGACAGGATTCTGCGTGCCCCCGGTGCAGGGCGGTCCGCTGTCGAGGTACGGGACGAAGATCAGACCCCAGGCGTCGTTATTCACGAAGCGGTTGTTCATGATCGTGTCGTTGCGTCCGCCGGAGACCGACATGCCGGTGCCGACCGGTCCTGCGGCCGCCGAACCTGACGCCGGGACGTTCGGGTTGTTGTTGTCGTGCACGAAGTTGTGCATGAACACCCAACAGGACTGTGTATGGGTGATCGGGCTGATCGCGTTGCCGGGGCACCCGCCGTTCTGCGGGGGCGGGTTGTCGCCGTTCTGGCTGTTGGTGTCGAACCCGTCCTCGTTGTTGTCGAACTCGGAGTTCTTGATCACGAGGCTCCCGCCCGAGTTGGAGCCCGAATAGCCGAGCGCGTTGTATTCGGCGTGAGCATGGTTGACGACCTGGTTGCATATCTGCTGGCAGGCTCCGATGTAGTAGCCCGAATCGTTGAAGTTGCTCGCGTAGGTCTGATCCCAGGTGCCGCCGTCCCAGTTGCTGGAGAAGATCCCGTAGGTGGCCGCAGTCGCCTCGGTGCTAAAGAACGTCGAGGTCGCGTTTAGGTAGGAGCCGTAGAACTGGTGGCCGCCGATCGCGCCGCTCCCGTCGCCGCCGTTCCACCAGATCTGGTTGCCGGCGTCGCCGGCTCCGCCTAAGAAGTTGCAGCTGGTCAGGTTCTGCACCCAGACATCGGTGGCCTTGTAGATCTCGATTCCGTTCAGGCCCAGCGCACCGCCGGATCCCGCGGGTCCGAAGTTCTGGTCTGCCAGCCGCCTGCTGCACTTGGCGCTACCTGGCTTGGTCCCGTCGACGACGACCGTGTTGCGGTTCATCCCTCGTAGGTAGAGCCGCGGCGTGGTGATCAGCACCCCGGCCGGCGCCGTGGGGGCAGAATTGGGGGCCCGGCTGGAACTGGTCTTGTAGTCGCCCGGTCCCACCAGCACCCAGTCCCCGGGACGGGCGGCATCGACAGCCGCCTGAATCGAGCCGAACTGGCCGGCGACGCCGTGGAGGCTGCCGACGCGGAGCACTTGGGGCGAACGGGCCAAGGCCGGGAACGCCGGCACCAGGCACGCCAGGAACGCAAAGACCGCAATGGCCGCGACGCTTGGACGACGCAAACGAACTCCTCCTCTGCGGAATTACCCGCTCGGGACCGATCCTACAGGTTCGGATCGAGTTCGAACGCGACCCCGGCGATCTCGACGTCGTCACCGGCTTCGAAGCCCTCGGCCTCCAGCGCGCGGATCACGCCGATTCCGCGCAGCCGGTGCTCGAGATGCGCCAGCGCGTCCTCGTTGTCCAGGTCGTAGCGGGCCACGAGGCGTTCGATACCCCTGCCGACCACGCGGAAGCGGTGGTCCTCCACCCGCTGGACCGTGTACGAGCGCTCGGCGGCGGGGCGGAACACGCGGTGCTCGGGGAGGTCGGTGAGAGCGGCCTCGAAATCGCCGACCGGATCGGCGGCGTGAGCGGCGGACGGGGCTGTGGTCCGGCTCGGGCGGTCCCCCGCGGCGTTGACTCCGGCGCGACTTCCTGCGCCCTCAGCCGGGATTCGGTGCATGAGGAGGGTGGCCAGATCCTCCAGCCCCGCGCGCGTGGCCGAGGAGGTCACCAGCACCGGCACCTCCGGGCCCATGCGGCGCTTCCAGTCGGCCTTCGCCGCCGCGGCGACCGCCGCCGTCACGAGATCGGCCTTGGACAGCGCCAGCACGCGCGGCAGCGCGGCCAAGCGCGGATCGTGGAGCTCCAGCTCCCGCTCGACCGTGGCGTGGTTGGCCAGCGGATCGGAGCCGTCGAGCGGCTTCAGGTCCAGCACGTGGACCAGGAGCCGGGTTCGCTCCACGTGGGCCAGGAATTCGTGGCCCAGCCCCGCGCCGCCGCTCGCCCCCTCGATCAGGCCGGGAATGTCGGCGATCACCAGCTGCCGGTCGGCGCCTTCGAGCGTACCCAGATTCGGCTCGAGCGTGGTGAATGGGTAGTTGGCCACCTTCGGCTGGGCCCGGGTGAGACGGGACAGCAGCGAGGACTTGCCGGCGTTCGGAAGGCCCACCAGGCCCGCGTCGGCCAGCAGCTTCAGCTGCAGGGTCAGCCAGCTCTCGTCTCCGGCGAGGCCACGCTCGGCGAACCGCGGCGTCTGATGGGTCGGGCCGGCGAAGCGCTTGTTGCCCCGGCCGCCGGGGCCTCCGCGCGCGACCACCGCGCGCTGCCCGGGGCGCACCAGGTCATGCCGGGTCCCGCCCTCCTCGACCAGGACCTCGGTGCCCGGGGGAACGGAGATCTCCAGCGTCGCGCCGTCGGCGCCGTGGCGCAGCGAGCCTTGCCCATGACCGCCGCGGCGAGCCGAGAAATGAGAAGCGCGCCGAAACCGCTCGAGGTCGCGCATCGAGTCGTCGCAGACCAGCACCACATCTCCCCCGCGGCCCCCGTTGCCACCATCGGGTCCGCCCTTGGGCACGTGCGCCTCACGGCGGAAGCTGAGGCAGCCATCGCCGCCGCCCCCGGCTTCGACATGAATGCGGGCGCGATCCTTCATCGATCGGGTCGGACTCGGCCGCGAGCTTGATGGTTCATCGATTGGATTATGGTTTGCCTCCACGCTCATGTCCGATCCCGTCTTCCTGATCACCGGCGCGTCGAGTGGCATTGGGGCGGCCACGGCGCGAGCGGCCGCCGCCGCCGGCTACCGATTGGTGCTGGCCGCCCGCTCGGCCGACCGGCTCGCCGACCTGGCCTCGGAGCTCGGCGGGGAGCAGCGGGCCGTGGCGGTCCACTGCGACGTTACGGAGTGGGAGCAGCAGGCGGCGATGGTGCAGACCGCGCTCGACCACTTCGGCCAGCTCGACGTCGCCTTTGCCAACGCGGGATTCGGCGCCACCCGCGGCTTCCTCCGGGAGTCACCCGAGCACTGGCGCTCGATGGTCCTGACCAACGTGTACGGCGCGGCGTTGACGATCCGGGCCACGCTTCCGGCGCTGAAGCAGGCCAAAGGCCATCTGCTGCTGACCGGCTCCGTGGCCGGCCGCAGGGTGCTGGCGGGATCGCTCTACTCGGCGACCAAGTGGGCGGTGACCGCGATGGGCGAGGCGGCGCGGCAGGAGCTCAATGACACCGGCGTGCGGGTCACGCTGATCGAGCCGGGGCAGGTGGACACGCCGTTCTTCGATGACGCCCCCGCGAACGCGCTGCAGCCCGACGACATCGCCCGCGCCGTGATCTTCGCCGTCTCGCAGCCCCCGCACGTCGACGTCAACGAGATCCTCGTGCGTCCGACCGCCCAGAGCGGCTGAACTTCACGAGCGCCCGCCCGCCAGAGCGGCTGAACTTCACGAGCGCCTGCCCGCCAGAGCGGCTGAACTTCACGAGCGCGCGTCCAGCGTGGTTCTGAGGTCTGTGCTGATCAGATCCGCCTCGAAGGTGACCTGGTCCCAGGTGTAGCGGACCACGAGCAGTCCGTGCGCCCGCAGCACCAGCTCGTTGCGTCGATCGCGCTTGATCTGAGCCCAGGTGCTGTGGTTGAGTCCGCCGTCCAGCTCGACCACCACGCGCTGGCGACGGTACAGCGCGTCGACGGTGATGCCGTGGATCCGGGCATTGACCTCCGGGAGCGGGAGCCCGAACCGCTCGCAGAACACCAGGAAGTCGATCTCGGGCGGACTGCGGGTCTTGGCCAATCGCGGCTCGTGCCGGCGCATGGCGCGTTTCAGCTGGACACTCCCCGGGTGCCCTCGCCCACACACCCGCTGGAGCGCGTCGAGGTCGAGCAGCCGCCGGTAGTCGAGCTCGGCCAGGACCTTCCGCAAGGGGCCCTCGTCGAAGACCGAGGCAAGGTCGAGCGCCGTCTTGGCGACCGGAGTGACCGGCAGGTCCCGATGCCAGATCCGCTCCGCCGGGCGCCGATCGTGGACGCGGACGCCGGGAACCGATTTGCAGCGCCGCGGGGTGCTGAGATCGATGGCGACCGGGGGATGATCGATCAGGCCCAGCCACCACGCGGCCGTGGTGTGGCTGAGCATCGCCCCCGGGCCGGCGTATAGGAGCGCCGCGACCAAGTCGGCCTCGACGCTCGGAGCCGCGTGGCCGACGGCATAGACCGCCGGGTGAACCCAACGGAGATATCCGTTCTGGCACCAGCGGCTGACCGTGCTGGTGCTGACGCCAAGCTGCCGGAGCTGATCGAGAGTAACCCGGCCGAATTGGCGATCACCGAGTCGGCCTACGCGAACCTTGGCGTTTTCGTCCCGGGGGGTGGGACGGAAACGCCAAGGTTCGGACATGGGCCGACTCTGGCGATGATCGTGTGACCGAACAAGACGCGGTCGTGACGAACCCGAACGGGACGCCAGCGAGAGCGTACGGGAGCGCGGCGAAACCGCAACCCGACCTCGGTGCAGCTGCTCATTGCCCGCACGGGTTCCCCCGCCTATAGGCTAGGCGCGCTGTGAAATCCGTGCTGCCCTCAGGGATGGCAGCCGCCATACGCGAACAGGAGGTTGGACTGTTGGCCAATTTGCTTCCGGACTTCAAGAAGTTCCTGCTGCGCGGGAACCTGGTGGAACTGGCGGTCGCGTTCGTCAT
>JALYXK010000214.1 GCA_030947145.1 Actinomycetota bacterium | reverse complement strand
ATGGACCGGTCAGCGCCACCAGCTCGTCGACGCTCGTGTGGGCGCTCGGACCAGTGGACCCCGATGTCCTCGACGCCGCCGTGCGGGCCGGGGCCACGGTGGTCGACCACGGGCGCGATCCGATGGCGGAGCTGATCGTCGTGCAGCGCGCCGCGGTGTCCCTCGCGCACGCTCGAGGAGTCGATCCCAACCAGCCTCGGCACCTGAGCCGATCCGTAGTGCTCAGCTGACAGCGACCAGGAAAGCGGGCCTTCAGGCATGCACCACCAGCGACCAACCCACCGTCACTCAGCAGTTGCCGATGAAGGCGCCGCGCCGGCGGCGCGCCCCCGGGAGGTAACGCGATGCCTCGCATAGCCTGGCCTAAGCCGCTGGCCGCCGTCATCCTGCTGAGCGCCGTGACGGCTCTGGCCGCGTGTGGCAGCTCGTCGTCGGGCGGTGGTTTCGCCGCCTCCGGGAAGGCCTCGATCAAGGGGCAGACGATCACCGTGCTGCTGCCCTACAACGTCCCCAAGGCCATCCTGGCCCAGTTCACCGCGGAGACGGGCGTCAAGGTCAACCTCGATGTCGCCGCGTTTGATTCGGTGCATTCCAAGCTGATCGTGGCCAACACCGCGAACACCTACATCGCCGATGTGACCGAGGTCGACTGGTCGTTCACCGGCCAGTTCGCCGCGGCGAAATGGTACGAGCCGCTGGAGACGGTGCTGCCGGCCAAGCTGGTGGCGGACCTCGGCAATACCGAAGCGCCGTTCAAGTCCGGCGGTCATACGTACGCGGCCTGCTATTCCAACGACTTCCGCATGTCGATCTACAACCAGAAGATGTTCGCCGCGGCAGGGATCCAGCAATATCCGCCGACGCTCAGCGCTCTGGCGACGGCGATCGCCAAGCTCAAGGCCTCAGGCATCCAGTATCCGCTGGCGATCCCGATGGCCGCGACCGAGGGCGGGGTCACACCCTGGTACCTGCTGACCCTGGCGATGGGCGGTCAGCTTTTCGACGCGAACGACAAGCCCCAGTTCGGCACCCCCGGCTCCGCCGGCAACAAGGCGCTCCAATTCGAGGTGGACGCGGTCAAGAACGGCTGGGTATCCCCGGGCTCCGTGACCCTCGACGACACTCCCTCCTATGACAAGTTCAACGCCGGGGCCTCGGCGATCTCGTTCTCGGACAGTCCGGGGAATCTGCCCGTCTCCAACGATCCGAAGCAGTCGAGCATCGCCCCGCACGCGATGGGGGGGCTGGTCCCCGGCATCAACGGCCCGGCGTCGTCGTTCGGACTCCCGGAAGGGCTCGGGATCCCAGCGACCGCGCAGCACAAGGACGCGGCCGCGGCGTTCATCAGGTGGTTCGGGCAGACCAACACGGCAGCGGCGCTGTACAAGGGAGCGGGTTTCCTCCCGTGCGAGGCTTCGGCCCTGAACGAACTGACCAAGACCCATCAGCTCGACAGCGGCACCGTGATTCAGGCGGAGCTCCACCACGTGCTGTCACTGTTCCCCAGCGGAGCGCCGAAGTGGTATTCGCAGTTCAGCTCCGACGCGCAGGGCGCTGTCAATTCCGCGGTCAAGGGTGAGATCAGCGTCTCGGCCGCGCTCACGACACTGGCCAAGCAGGCGAGCGCGCTCGCGGGAGGCAGCTCATAGTCCCTTCCCAGGGCCGGATAGCGCCGCGCTGGCGGCGCGCGGCCAGCGCGGCGACGCGGGAGGATGCGCGGGTCGCTCGGATGCTGGTGGTGGGCGCCGTCCTGATCACCGCGGCGTTGGTGATCTACCCGCTCGTGCTCGGCTTCAAGTCGAGTCTCGAGGCCGGCGGCGCGGCGACGGGAACGCCGACTCACTTCGTCGGCCTGCGCAACTACGGGGAGGTGCTGCGGGACCCGGATTCAGGCAGCGCCGTCCTGCACACGCTGCGTTACGTCGGCCTGGCCCTGCTCTTGGAGATGACCTTCGGCGTGGGCATCGCCGTGGTGCTGCACCGAGTATTCCGGGGGCGGGGGATCGTCCTGGCCGTCCTGATCCTCCCCTGGGCACTTCCGTCGGTGGTCAGCGGGGTGCTGTGGCGGCGCGTGTTCGATCCCGACAGCGGATTGCTCAACAGCCTGCTCCTGCACCTGCACATCATCCATCACCCGATCGTCTGGCTGGCCAGCAACGTGTGGGCGCTGACCTTCATCACCCTCGTCCACGTCTGGGGCGTACTCCCGCTCGTGGTGCTGATCTTCCTGGCCGGCCTGCAGAGCATCCCGGAGGAGGTCTACAGCGCCTCGGCCGTCGACGGGGCGTCCTCGCTGCGCCAGTTCTGGCACATCACGCTTCCCTTGCTGCGGCCGTCGATGGCGGTGGCCCTGACCGTGGGCACGATCCTGGGCGTCGGCATCTTCGACGAGATCTTCGTGCTCAACGGTACCGCGCAGAACACCCGGTCGATCCTGATGCAGGTCTACGACACGACGTTCGCCAACGCCGACTTCGCCCACGGAACGGCGCTGGCCTTCCTGCTCGCCGGGGTCACGGCGCTGTTCGCCATCGTCTTCGTTCTGGTCAACCGGAGATCGACAACATGACCTCCTCGCGCCTGGCCCGCGGAGGCCGCGCGATCGCGATCCTGGCCCTGCTCGCCTGGTCGCTCGGACCCGTGCTGATCGGGATCATCACCAGCCTGTCCAGGCAGACCGATGTCCAGGCCATTCCGACCCGGTGGCTGCCGCACCACTGGACGCTCGACGGATACACCGCGCTGGTCGGGGGCACGAATTCCAGCAACGCCGGGGCCACGGTCAGCGAGTCGGGAACGTTCAGCACGGCGATGTTGAACAGCGCGATCGTCACGGCGCTGGCCACGCTGGGGACGCTCGTGGTGGCGATCCCGGCGGCCTACTCCTTCAGCCGGCTGCGCTTCCGCTTCAACCAGCCGTTCTTCTGGGGCATCCTGGCCACGATGATCGTGCCGGTGTTCACGATCGTGATCTCCCTCTACCGGCTGATGGCCGATCTCGGGCTGATCGACACCAAGCTGGGCCTCACGCTGGTGTTCATCAGCACGCTGTCCCCGCTGGCCATGTGGCTGCTCTACAACCACATTCGCGAGCTGCC
>JALYXK010000167.1 GCA_030947145.1 Actinomycetota bacterium | reverse complement strand
CCTGGGTGGTGGGACCCGCTGTGCCGCGAGTGCGGGCTCGCCGGCTCTCTCCGGGACGGTGGGTGCGGGCGGCGGGCATCAGTGGTCGGAGACCGTACCTGTGGGAGCGGTCACGGCTACGCCGTCGCCTGGCCGAAGCGCCACGCATCCGGGCGGGCGCGGGCGAGCAGGCGGCCGGCGAGCATCCAGGACGCCCCGGCGGTCACGGCGCCGAGGAACACGTCGGTCAGGTAGTGGTTACCGGTGGCCACGACCACGAAGGTGATCAGCAGCGGGTAGAGCAGCCACAGGACCTTGACCGGGCGGCGATCGGTGAGGCGGGACATCGGCCACCCGACCATGATCGCGAAGCACACGTGCATCGAAGGGACCGCCGCGTAGAAGTTGAGGAATTGCTTTCCCGGTCCGTAGTCGACCGGGGTCCCCAGGAACTGCGAGATCGAGTCGGTGAAGCCCCACTCGGGCAGCAGCCGCGGCGGCGCGGTCGGGTAGACCACGTAGCCGACCAACGCGATGGCCATGGCGATCATGAACATGTTGCGCACGAAGTAGAAGCAGTCGTTGCGCCGCAGATAGATGAACGCCAGCGCGCCGAGCGTGACCACGTAATGCGAGTTCAGGTACGTCCAGTTGGCGATGTCCATCAACACGTGCTTGTTGCGCGCCCAGCTCTGGATGCTCGGCTCGACGAAGACGTGGAGCGTGCGCTCGAGGTCGATGATCTTGGTGGCGTCGCCGAAGGGCTTGTAACCGCTGGCCCCGCCGACCAGCCCGCGAGCGACCTGATAGCCCACGTAGGCGGCCGCAAACAGCGCGATCTGTCGAATCACGTCGGTCCAGCCGCGCGGGAGGACCCGCGCCTCGATCAACTGAAGTCGACGCCGCATAACAACCTGGTCATCGTAGCGATGGGAGAACTTCGCGGTTAGGCGGCATTCACCTTGGGTTGGGCTCTACGTGCAGCGCGGCGCGCGCGACCCGATCCGGGCGAGCGAGAAGTCGACCACCAGCTTCGCGGGCCCGGGGCGGCGCAGCGTCAATCTGGTGAAGTCGCCGTCCGGCGCGACGCACCCCGAACCTTCGCCGAGCTTCCAGTAGGGGGTGAAGCGGACCCGCAGCAGCAGCCGGCCCGCGCGGCGAGCCCGGAGCGTGAGCGAGTTCGGTCCCAGAGCGGTAAGCGTGGCGGGGCCCTGGACGATCGGCAGGGCATCGCGAACCGCGTAAACGCGGAAGGAGGTCGTGCGGAAAACCAGGCGCAGGTAGGGTAGGCCGCGATCGATCATCCTGACCTCCTGCCGCGCGGAGACGTCCGGTGCGGTGTCGGTGAGCGCGACGAACCGGACGGCGAGCCTTCGCAGCCACGCGTGGTAGCTCGCCGCGGTCAGCCTGCCCGCGTAGAACAGGTGGTTGTCCTTGATGTCGAGCTGGCGCTCCCAGCCGCGGGCCAGCGGGAAGTGCGGGGCGACCCAGTAAGCCTCCCAATGAAAGCTGGTGAAGGGAATCTCGATCCGAAACGGCGGGCCGTCCTGGCGGTCGAGGAAGCCGATCAGCGGACGCCAGTAGGCGGCGAAGACGGTCGCATTGTCCTCGGAGGTGGTGAGGTCGCGAATCGGCGCCTGCCACTGGAGGTAGAGCAACGGGATCACCGCCACCAGGAGCCAGAGGGTCCGGCGCCGCCACCAGAACAGGGCAGCCAGCGGACCGGCCAGCAGCGTGCCCAGGCGTCCGACGTTGCTGCCGATCGGCGAGGGGATGGCGTAGGAGGCGACGCAGCCGACCGTATACATGGCGATCCCCAGCTTCAGCGGGAGCTCCCGGCGCGGGAAGAGGACGACGGCGAGCACCCCGATCACCGGGAGCGGCAGCAGGGCGGAGAGCGCGTAGGGCTCGGTGCCGCCCTCCGGAAAAGCGACTGCGAGCGCCAGCACGGGCAGCAGCGAGGCGCCGATCATGCCCACGCCGATCACCGGGTCCCGCCGCTCCCGCTTGGCCAGGTAGCCGCCGAGCCCGTAGGCGGCGCCCACCAGCGCGGTGAACAACGCCGCTACCGGGCTGGACAGCGCCGCCAGTGCCGAGAGGGCGGCGGCGCTCGGCGCTCGCCCGCGTTGCAAGGCCAGGACCGCGGCGACCGCGAACATCAAGCCGAAGGCGAACGTCAGGCGCCCGGAGAACAGGTCGACCGCGGTCCCCGCGCCGAACCAGCAGGCGCCCAGCCACGACCGTTCTCCGAATTCGCGATGGGCCAGCGGCTCGAACAGCGCGGCGGTGACCGTTGTGGCGACCGCGCCCACGAGCTGGGGGGTCAGCGCCGCGGCCAGCGGCGGGAAGAGCACGCTGTAGCCGAGCGTGTGGTGGCCCCCATACCACCAGTTGTTCCACAGCCCGAAGCCCTCGGCTGAGAACAGCTTCGCCCGGAACAGATGAGCCGCTAGGTCGTAGCTCGGCGGTGAGATCACGACGTAGGCCAAAGCGATTGCGCCCGCGATCAGGGTCGGGGCCGCGCGTCTGACATCCAGTCTCATCGTGGCCCTAGCCGAGGAAGGCGGCGACGAGCTCGATCACGCTGGGCTGGTCGAGCCAGGGCCAGTGTCCGGCGTCGGGGATCCGCCGCAGCTCGGCGTTGCCCAGCCGAGCCGCGTAGGCCTCACCGTAGGCGGGTCCGAACCACGGGTCGGCCTCGCCCCAGATCACCAGTGACGGCATCCGCAGCTGCTCCAGCTCCGCTCCCGCCGCCGCCAGCTGCGGCTCCCCGCCGTCGCGATGCAACCGCAGGATCGCCCGCTGGGTCCCCTGGTCGAACTGCGCCCAGACCGCGTCGAGGCGCTCCGGCGACCAGGCGTCGGCGCTGACGCTGCCCTGCCGCAGCGTGCGCGCCAGCAACCAGCGGTTGACCGAGCCCATGGCCAGCTCGCCGAAGATGGGTCGCCGCCACAGTCGCCCTAGACCGTACCGGCGCCAGCTGAAGCCCTCGAGCAACGGCAGCGCGTTGCAGACCACCAGGCGCTCGATCCGCTCCGGGTGGCGCTGGGCGAAGATCAGCCCGCCGGCCACGCCCCAGTCGTGGACCACGAGCTGGACCCGATCGAGCTCGAGCGCGCCGAGCAGCTCCTGCACGAAATCGGCCTGGGATTCCAGCGTGTACTCGAGGTTGCCCGCCTTGGTCGAGCGCCCGAAGCCGATCAGATCCGGCGCGATCCCGCCGCTGCGCTCCAGGAAGGGCAGGAAATCGTCGGAACTCGTGGGAATTCCGTGGAGGTACAGGGCCGGAGTCCCGGAGGCGCCCGCGCTGCGGTAGAAGACGGGCGCCCCGGCGACCTCGATCGTGTGCTCGTCGACGCGCACCCGTCGGCGAGGATAACGTCCCCGGGGATGACGCTCGACCAGACACCACGACCGACCCGGACGCTGTGCCTCGGCGAGGCCCTGGTCGATCTGATCTGCGAGCAGCCGGCGCAGAGCGTCGCGCAGGCGCCGGCCTTCGTGCCGCATCCCGGCGGCGCGGTGGCCAACGTCGCGGTGGGGGCGGCCCGAGCCGGGGCCAGGGTTGCGCTGGGCGGTGGCGCCGGCGATGACGCCTGGGGTCACTGGCTGCGCGACAGGTTGGGGCGCGAGGGCGTCGACCTATCGCTGTTCGAGCTGATCGAGGGGACCCGGACGCCGCTGGCCATCGTCACCCTGGACGAGCGGGCGGAGGCGACCTACCAGATCTACGGCGAGAGCAGCGGGATCCTCGTGTCCGCGCTGCGGGACCGGCTCGAGTCCGCCGTCCGCGACTCGGCGGCGCTGTTCATCAGCTCCAACACGCTGGTCGGAGCGCAGGAGCGCGAGCTCACCATGCGGGCGCGCGAGGTGGCGCTGGAGCACGACCGGCACGTGATCTTCGATCCGAACCTCCGCCTGCACCGGTGGACGAGCCGTGCCGACGCGCAGGCCAGCGCCAACGCCTGTGTGCCCGGCGCCCTGCTGGTCCGCGCCAACCACGCCGAGGCGACGCTGATGACCGGCGAGGAGGATCCCGAGCGCGCGGCCACCGCCCTGCTGAAGGGCGGGGCGCGGATGGTCGTGCTGAGCTTCGGCGGCCGAGGCGCGATCCTCCGCGGCGAGCTGCACGCCGAGATTCCGGGCGTCCAGGCGCACGTGATCAGCACGATCGGCGCCGGCGACGTGCTGAGCGGGACGCTGCTGGCTCGGCTGGCCCAGAGCGACTTCTATCCCTCGACCGTGGCGGCTTCGCTGCGGCACGCCGTGGTGCAGGCGGCCAAGGCCTGCGAGCGGTGGGGGGCGCTTGACTGATGGCCGGCGGGTGAGCGCGGACTGGCTGGCCGGCGGGTGATCGCGGACTGGACCCGGCCGGCGCCGCGGCGCGTGCGAGCGATCCGGGACCGGCTGCGGGAGATCTACGGCGTTCCGCGGGAGCAGCCCCACGGCCACCCGATCGCCGAGCTGATCCTCACCGTGCTCTCCCAGTCGACCAACGACCGCAACCGCGATGTGGCTTATCTGGCCCTGCGCGAGCGCTTCTCCGAATGGACCGAGACGCGCGATGCGCCGGTCGACGAGATCGAGGCGGCGATCCGGCCCGGGGGGATCTCCAAGGTCAAGTCGGCTCGGATCAAGTCGATCCTGCGGGCGATCACCGACCACCCCCGTCCCGGCCCCGGACATTCCCCCGGTGAGCTGTCGCTCGACTGGCTCTCCGAGTTGAGCGTGCCCGAGGCCCAGGACTACCTCTGCTCGCTGCCCGGGGTGGGACGCAAGACGGCGGCCTGCGTGCTGCTGTTCGCCCTGGGGATGCGCGAGGTCCCCGTGGATACCCACGTCTCGCGAGTGGGCAAGCGCCTGCGGCTGTTCCGGCCCGGGGCACCGTTCGAGGAGTTGCACGACACGCTGCTGCAGCTGACCCCTCCCGGCCAGGAGCTCGAGTTCCACATGAACCTGTTGCGTCACGGGCGGCGGACCTGCCACGCGCGGCGGCCGCAGTGCGGCGCCTGCGGGCTGGCGCGGATGTGCCCGAGCGCCGGGACTTTCGGCTAGAGCTGCGCGGCCCTGCAGGATCAGATCTGCTACGCTCAGGCTAAGATTTTTGAGCAAGCACAGGAGCAGAACGACACAATGGGCAAGACAATTGGAATCGACCTCGGAACGACGAACTCGTGCATGGCCGTGCTCGAGGGTGGCGAGCCGACCGTGGTCGAGAACAGCGAAGGAGGGCGTACGACGCCGTCCGTCGTGGCGTTCACCCAGAGCGGGGAGCGCCTCGTCGGCACGGTGGCCAAGCGCCAGGCGGTAACCAATCCGCAGAACACGGTTTTCTCGATCAAGCGCTTCATGGGCCGAAAAGAAGCCGAGGTGCGCGAGGAGGAGTCGATCGTGCCGTACAAGGTCGTCTCCGGCCCCGGTGGCGATGCGCGGGTGGAGGCTGCCGGGACGCAATACTCGCCGCCGGAGATCAGCGCGATGATCCTGCAGAAGCTGAAGGCCGACGCCGAGGCGTACCTCGGCGAGACGGTGGACAGCGCGGTGATCACCGTCCCCGCTTACTTCAACGACGATCAGCGCCAGGCGACCAAGGACGCCGGCAAGATCGCCGGACTCGACGTCAAGCGGATCATCAACGAGCCGACGGCGGCCTCGCTGGCCTACGGGCTCGACAAGGA
>JALYXK010000166.1 GCA_030947145.1 Actinomycetota bacterium | reverse complement strand
GGGAATAGATTGACTAGTCAGTCAACAGCTACGGGTAAGGGTACCCGATCGCGTGAGCCAAGCAACCGGCCTGACCGCGGTATCAGCACACGCGTGCGCAACACTTAAGCCATGCAGTCCGCCTTCGAAACCGTGATCTGGGTCGTCTGTGGTCTCGGGGTGGTGATCGGGGTGGCCACGCTGATCTACAGCGGCCGGGCGTGGGACGACTACGGCAAGGACCGGCTGGTGATGGACCACGAGCTCTCGACCGGCCCGAAGCAGGGTTCCGCGGCGGCAACGGTCGAGCGCGATGATGAGATCCGCCAGCTGCTGGAGGCGCGTAACGCCCGGCGGGCGCGGCGCGGTCAGGCGCCGGTCGACGTCGAGGACGAGCTGCGGCGGCTGACGCTGCCGCAGATCGACGCCGATCTGTGCGAGGAGATCCGCGACATGGTGATCGCCCGCAATCACCGGCGCGCCCGGACCGGCAAGCCCCCGCTCGACGTCGACGCCGAGGTCGCGCGGCAGATCAGCGAGCTCAGCGGCGCGTAACGTGGTCGTGCCGCGTCCGCGCGGCAGATCGCCGATCTGGCCGATCTGCCTCCCGCTTGACCACCGGCGCGCTAGATTGGCGCCGATGGCCGATCCGCGCCGATTCGAGATAGAAGATCTGGTCAACCGACCCGGGACCTATTTCAACCCCCACACCGAGGTTCTGATCGTAGTCGACGACTCGGCCGAGGCCGACGCCGAGATCTTCACCCAGGAGGGGTTCGAGGGCGCCGACTGGGTCTTGATCACCGACGAGACGCCGGTGGACGAGCACCGCCGAGATGAGTTGCTCGAGCGCTTCCAGGTGCAACATCACACCAGCGCCGTCCCCGCGGACGTCGACGAGCCGACAGACGATCTCGAAGAGGACGAACCGGAACTCGACGCCGAGTAGCGGCGCTCGGCAGCGCGGCTACTTGCCCAGCAGAGGCGCGCACTTCTGCATCGCCGCGACGTTCTGGCCGGCGGCCTGGATGCACGCGCCGTAGCTCTGCGGGGCCGCGGTACTGGCCGCGCCGGCCGCCGCGGTCCCGGTTGCGCCAGTGGCCGCGCTCCCGGTTGCGCCAGTCGCTGTGGTCCCGGTCGCGCCGGAGGCCAGGCCGCCCCGGATCGAGCTCATGAACGACCGCAGCTTGGCGCTGAACTCGCTGTACGGGCGAACCTTCGCCGGGGCTTGGATCGTCTGGGGCTGGTTCAGGTTGGCGTACTGCATCGACAGGCCGACCCGCGCCGAGCTCAGACCGCCCAGCAGCGTGGAGATCTGCCCCGTCACCGGCACCGTAAGCGCGACCTGGAGCCGGCGCACCGTCTTATCGGTGTTGCCGGTCCACACGTCAAAGCGCGGGCTCTGGACCTCGCCGGCGATCCGGCTCTGGGTCGCCGGCGACAGGCTGGTGGGAATCTGGCCGGCCCCGGAAACGCCCAGCGAGGACGCCTTCTGGAGGAACTTGCTGAAGTCCCCGAGCAGCACGGCGACATTCACGCTGGCCCGGACGTGGGTGGTGCTGGCGCCAGCGACGCTCTCGGCACCGACCACGGAGGGGTTGATCAGCCACGTCAACGGGTGGATCCCCAGCTTCGACAGCGCGCTCGAACCGGGACTCGAGCCCGAGCTCGTGCCCGCCGAGGTGGTGAGCTGGGCGAAGCTGGACTCCAGCTTCTGGAAGCTCGCGGCGGGTAGCTGGTAGCTGGTGCCGGCCAGCGTCACGAACCCCGTCGTGCCGGTGGAGAGGATCCCGATCCGGCCCGTGTGCCCCTGCTCGGTGATGCTGATCTGGAAGTTCGACTGGGGCAGCCGGCCGGAGCCCCGGCTCTGGAACGGACCGCCGAAGCTCAGCACGACCGGGCTGGTGAGCGTGCTGGAGCCGGACGGGTTGAGCGTCACGGTGAAAGCGAGATTCCCGCTCTTGACCTGGTGGGAGCCGGCGAACGTCTGCTTCAGCAGGCTCGCCGCCGTGCCCGAGCCGCCGCTGCCGCCACCGCCGCAAGCTGCCAGCGAGACCGCGACCAGCGCCGCGCAGAGCACGGCGACGGTAGCCCGCGGACCCCTGATCCGATCATGCATCTGTGAACTTCCTCTCGGCGGTGACGCAGAACCGGGCTCGAATCTAGCATCGGGTCGGTGAGCAGGAGCCGGTCGGCCTGGGCCGACTCGTAGACTCGCGCGGCGATGATTACGCGGACGATTCTGTACACCGGCAAGGGCGGCGTCGGCAAGACGTCGGTCGCGGCGGGCACGGCGCGGCGCTGCGCGGCATCAGGGCTGCGAACGCTGGTGATCTCGACCGATCCGGCCCACAGCCTGGCGGAATCGTTCGAGGTGAGCATCGGATCGGAGCCCGTGCCGATCGGCGATCGGCTGTGGGGCCAGGAGGTTCAGGCCCAGGAGGAGATGGAGCGGCACTGGTCGGGCGTGCAGGAATGGTTCGGGGAGTTGCTGATCGAGCGCGGCGTCGACCGGATCTCGGCCGAGGAGCTGACCGTTCCCCCCGGGATGGACGAGCTGTTCTCGCTGCTGCGGCTGCAGGCTCAGCACCAGTCCGGAGACTGGGACGCGATCGTGGTCGATTGCGCTCCCACGGGCGAGACCCTCCGGCTCCTCTCCTTCCCCGACATCGCGCGGTGGTGGATCGACAAGGTGTTTCCGATGGAGCGTCAGATCCTGATGGCCGCGCGTCCGATCGCCCGCTCACTGCTCGACATACCGCTGCCGAGCCATGCCGTGTTCGCGGATCTCCAGCGGCTCTCGCAGAGCTTGATCGCGATGAACGAGATCCTCCGCGACCACGCCCACTCGACGATCCGACTGGTGATGAACCCGGACAAGATGGTGATCGGCGAATCGATGCGTACCTTCACCTATCTGAACCTGTACGGCTACCTGACCGACGCCGTGGTCGTCAACCGCGTGTTTCCGCCGCAGGTCGGCGAGTACTTCGCCGGCTGGCGCAAGTTGCAGGAGGAGCATCTCGAGCTCGTACGATCCGCATTCTCCCCCGTGCCAGTGTTGTGCGCTCCCTATTTCGACCAGGAGGTGGTCGGCGACCAGATGCTGGATCGTCTCGCCGAAGCGCTGTTCACCGTTCCGGGGCTGGACCCCGCCGCCGTCCTGCACGACGCGATCACCCAGGAGCTGATCGTTTCCGAGCACGGCGCCCGCCTCCGCCTGTCTCTCCCCTTCGCGCGCAAGGGCGCGATCTCCCTGAAGAAGATCGGCCTCGAGTTGGTGGTGAACGTCGACGGTCAGCGCCGGACGATCATGCTCCCGGCGGCGCTGGCCGGGTTTCAGCCGGCGGGGGCCAAATTCGAGGAAGGTTCGCTGGAGGTGATTTTCAATGGAGCCGGATGATCCGCTGCGCCGACTCGAGGAGCGGCTCGGACGAGCATCGGACGCGGCCGAGCGCCTGCTGGCCGAGGCCGCACGGTCCGCAGCCGGCCGCGGCGAGGCGCCCGGTGAGACCGAGCTGAGCTCGCTCGTGGCGATCGTGCGCTCGCTGCGCGAGCTGATCCCGGCCGATCTCGAGCGCCGTCTGACCGAGGCCCTGCGCGAGCTGCTGCTGGCGGTTCGCGCCTTGATCGACTGGTATCTGGAACGGATCGAGCAGCGACGCGCCAGCCCCGTGCCGGTGCAGGATATCCCGATTCTCTAGCGGCACGGTCGGGCGAAATCCCCCGTCTCGGCGCCTACAATCGCTGAGTGGCCCGAACCTGGGAATCCGCCCGATGAACCCAGAGCGGACGGCGACCTCGGCCGCGCGGTCGGTCGGCTCGGGAGCCGCGCGAGTCGCCCACGCCTGGCGCGTGCTTCCTCACGAGCGTCGCCTGGCAGGGGGGGCCGCACTCGGCCTGTTCGTGTCGCTGTTCTTGCCCTGGTACCAGGAGACGGTGATCGCTCCAGGCAAGACGAAGCTGCAGTCCGTCAGCGCGTCGGTGACCGGGTGGGGCGCGTTCTCGTTCGTCGAGGCGGCCGTCCTGCTGGTCGCGGTGGGCGTGCTCACGCTGCTCATCCAACGAGCCGAGGGGCGCGCCTTTCATCTTCCGGGCGGTGACGGGGGGGTGGTCATGCTGGCCGGTTTCTGGACCTGCGTGTTGGTGATCTGGCGGATCTTCGACAAGCAGGGCACGAGCAGCCACCAGCAGTACGCGACCACCTCCGGCATCGAGTGGGGAATCTTCGTGGCCCTCGCCGTGGCGGTGTTCCTGACCTATATGGGTTCGCGGATCCGCGCCGCCCACCGACCCGAGCCGCCGCTGCCCGGCGAAGGCGACGCCCGGCGCGGCGGGGTGATTGC
>JALYXK010000160.1 GCA_030947145.1 Actinomycetota bacterium | reverse complement strand
GCCCCCGACCCGGCCGAGCGTCGTAGCGCCGTCGCTCCTGGCGTGTCCAGCGGCGGCGCGGACACCGGCGCCGATCGCCGCTGACTCGGCGTCCGCGCCGGCGATCAGCATCAGCGCCCACGGCGTCATCGCCGCCAACGCGAAGATCGTGATCGCCGCGATGATCGTCCCGGCCGACGCGGCCAGGCTGCCGTTGAGCGACAGTCCCGCGAGCGCCGCGTTGCCCGCGAACGCGAGCACGATCAACGTGACCGGCTTCAGGATCACGAACAGGAACAGCAACCGGCCGAGCCGGCTCGTCCACCCCGCGAGGTTCGGCCAGATCGACGCGGCCAGCGCCACCGGCAAGAACAGAACCGCCAGGTAGATCGCCGCGTTGCGGACCGCCAACTCGAGCCACACCAGCACGCCAGCGATCCCCTGGATGATCGCCATCAGCATCGCCAGCGCCGAGGAGCCAAAGCCTCCGAACCCACTCGACCCCCAGGCATGACCGACCTGCGACCAGAAAGTCTGATGCGAGGTACTGATCACGTCGGCGGAGATCGCGTCGGAGATCTGCAGACCGAGCGTCGACAGCGCGATCAGCAGCCCGGTCCCGAGCCCCGCCCGCAGGATCCCACTCAGCGTTGCGGCCAGCGCCGCCGGGTCACGCCGAATCGCCGCCGAGGTCAGCGCGATCAGCGTGACCAGCAGGGCGAGCCCCGCGCCGATCGCCGCCGTCGGCGCGAAAGATCGCTGAAACCACGCAGCGTTCAGCTGCGGCGAGGTCGAGTGCGTGATCACCTGGACGATCGCCCCGGTGATCTTCTCCGCCGCTCCCATCATCCAATGGGCGGCCAAATCGAACATCGCCGCCCCGGCCCCCGCGCCCGCCGCGGCCTTTGCCAGCTTGCCGGCAGCGCCGCCGCTGCCGCTGGAGCAGATCACCTTCTCCACCAGCCCGGCGCCCTTCTTGACGACGCCGCCGACCGCACCGCCAGCCGCCCCAGCGCCGCCCGTATCGGCGCCCCCGACCCCGGCCCCGGCCACCGTCCCGGCGCCTTGCGCGACGGTTCCCGCGGCCGATAGACCCTTGCAGACGTGCGTCTTGCCGACCCCGAGGACCGCACCCCCCGACGCCACTGAGGATCCCGAGACCCGACGAGAGCACGCCGGCGTTCGCGGGCGCCGGCGTGGACAGGGTGAGGCTCACTGCGAGCCCGATCGCGGTGAGCGCGCTAACGAACCGACGCATCGCCCGCTCCCGGGAAGCTCAGCTGGGAGCGTAGATCAGCCAGCGACTCGTCCGCCGACGGCGCGCCGCCCGTGATCGCGCTGACTCGCCAGCCACCGTTCCGCCACGCCAGCCACACGCGCTCAACCGCCCACAGCGCCTCCTGTGCGCTGGTCGCGTAAATCCAGCTCCAGCACCGTGGCCTGAGCCGCCGTCGGCGAGTACACGACGAGATCAGTCGAGACCGCGACCCGCCGCAGCGGCGCCCCACCAGCCCGCTCCAACGCCATCACCGCCCCAGCGTGCGCTGTGATCGCCCGCGCCTCGCCGCCCGTTGCGACGAGCGATGCGACTTTCGACGTCCACCGGGCGTCGAGCGGTGCCGACACCGCGGCCGGGCGGGCGATGAACGTGCTGTTGGGCTCGCTGGGCGCCCCAGAAGGGCATCAGGACATGACCAGCTGCCGTGGACCGTGCCCGATCCTGGGCGGCCCGGTTCCGGGCTCAGGGCAGGCATCACTCACCTGAATCGCTCGTGCAGCAGACGGATCCGTCGAACTCTGGCATTCGGGCGGGAAATCCGTCGGAGGACCACCGCACCCGTACAGTTCGAACCCCTGAACGTCGCACAGCACACATATTCCGACATCCCGTAGGACTGATGTTAGAGTGTTCTTGCCCTTGTCCCTTCTTAGCTCTCCCAGGCGCCCGTGGTTCGATGTCAGTTCGTGTCGGGGAAATCCGATGTTGCGCAAGTTCTCAGCATGAATGGAGCCTGAGATGCCCGAGGCTAGGACTATCGAGGGCGACGAACTGGACCGTGAGCCGGAGCCCGTCGCAAGCGAGCGGCGCTGGCATTGGCCTGGGGCAGCTTCGACGCCTTCCTCCAACACCCAGCCCGCCGATTACGCCGCACTGGAGGCAGCGTTCTTAGCCGGGCTCGGTGGCGTGGTAGCTCTGGCGAGGCAGCGGGAGAGAAACGGCGGGATCGCCATTCCGTGCGGTGAGCTTCCGATCATGGCCATCGCCACGTTCGCGCTGGCCGACGTCCTAGCCAAGGAGAAAGTCTCAACCTGGCTGCGCGAGCCGTTCGTTCGGGAGGGCCGGGACCACAAGCCCGTGGCACCGGAGGGCAGTGGACTGCGTTACGCGATCGGTGAGCTGTTCACCTGCACCCGATGCGTCGGGACGTGGAGTGGGCTCGGGCTGGTCGGTCTACGAACGGCTTCCCCAACCGCCGGACGAGTCACCACCGCAGTCCTAGCCCTAGCTGGCGTCAATGACCTCATGCAGAGCGCGTTTAGGCTCATGGCTGAGCGCACCAACCGCGCGATCCTCGAAAATGAGGCTGCCCGCCGAGGTCTTGACGCGTGATCCGCCCATGTCGCTCTCGGCGACGATGTGCCCGCGAAGGGTCAAGGTGTATCAGCGTGCCGGGGCGCGATAATCGATCTACATTGGTGGTGGAAGCACCGTCGCCGGCGAGCTAGTAGACGCGTCCGGAAGTACGAGTTAGAACTCGGTTGAAGGACTCGGGCGGCCCGTCGCGAAGTTATGTATCGCGATGGCACGACCGGCTCGGCATCGGATTGAGCTCTCTGGGGAGGAGCGGCGGGAGCTGACCCGTCGGGCTCGGGCCGAGAAGTTGCCGTTCCAGGATGTGCAGCGCGCCCGGATCGTGTTGTATGCCGCCGAGGGGTTGCATGACACGGAGATCGCTGCGCGGT
>JALYXK010000154.1 GCA_030947145.1 Actinomycetota bacterium | reverse complement strand
GACCAGTCCGGCGAGCGCGAGACCGCGCCGGCCGCGCGCGCCGCCGAGCGTCACCAGCGCCGGGCCCGCGAGCAGCGCCCACCACAGCGGCAGCGAGGTGTCGATCCGCTCGATCACCCCGGGGAAGCGCTCGCCGAACCACACCTGCGCGCGGTCGTCGAAGATCGCGCCGGTCGGGGCGGCGTCGTGGTGGGCCAACACCACCAGCGTCCGCTCAGCCTCGGCATCGCCGCACTTCGCCACCACGTTCCAGGTGGTGGCGGGAGCCGACCGCATCCGGCGATAGACCCGCGGACCGTTGGAGATGTCATCCGCGATCGCCGCCGTGACGGTCGCCGCGGCGGCGGCTGCGAGCTTGCGCGTGCGCCGTCCGAGCGCGGCCACGCCGGCCAGGGCCCCGGCCGCGGCCAGCGTCCCGATCACCTCCGCGTACCCGGGCAGATAGTCCTCCTCGTCGACCTGCGTGGCGCATCCGGCCTGGCGCAGGCGGTCGGCCAGCCAGTGCGCCGCCTGCCGTTCGCCCGCCGACCCGGCTCCGCGCTCCAGCGGCGCGAGCGCCTCGATCACCTCACGCAGCACGCGCTGTTCGGCATCTCCGGCGGGGGGGCTCGCGGCGACGTCGGGCAAGGCCCGGGATGGTATCCGCGCCTCGGTTCCGAGCAGGGATTCGTCCCTCGGCGCTGAAGGCACCGCGCATGTCTCGACCGGTCGCCGTGATCTGCGCGCTCGCTGCCGGCGGGCTCGTCGCGCTGCAGGCTCCAGCGAACTCGTCGCTCTCCGAGCACGTGTCCGATCTCGGGGCGGCGCTGGTGAGCTTGGCGCTTTCGGCGACGATCATCGCCACGCTGCTGCTGGTCGTCGGGCACCCAGGCCGGCTGTCGGGGCTGAGCGCGTTCAAGCCAGAGCACGTGATCGGAGGCCTGGCCGGGGCCGCGATCGTCTCGGTGTCGCTGGTGGCCGTCCGTCCGCTCGGCGTCGGCGGCCTGACCTCGGTGCTGGTGGCGGCGCAGCTGATCGTGTCGGTCGCCGCCGATCGCTTCGGCTGGTTCGGGCTCGACGAGATCGGACTCACCCCCTCCCGCTGGGCGGGACTTGCCCTGGTGATCGCGGGAACGATCCTGGTTACACGGACGTAGCGCCGGCAAAGACTGCGGCCAGGCCCTGGCCGCCGCCGATGCACATCGTCTCGAGTCCGTAGCGGCCGCCGCGCCGATCGAGCTCGCGCAGCAGCGTGGTCAGGATGCGGCCGCCCGTCGCGCCCACGGGATGTCCGAGCGAGATCCCGGAGCCGTTGACGTTGACGCGCTCGAGCTCGTCCGGGAGATCCCATTCGCGCAGGACGGCGAGCACCTGCGCGGCGAACGCCTCGTTGAGCTCGATCAGGTCCATGTCCTTCAGCTCCAACCCGGCCCGCGCCAGCGCTTTCCGGGTGGCGGGGACCGGCCCGATCCCCATCGTCCGCGGCGCCACCCCGGCCACGCCCCAGGCCACGAGTCGCCCGAGCGGCTCGAGCCCGAGTTCGGCGGCCTTCTCGGCGTGGGTGACGATGCAGACCGCGGCGCCGTCGTTCTGCCCGCTGGCGTTGCCGGCGGTCACGGTCGATTCGGCGTCGCTGCCCAGCATCACCGGTGTCAGCTGGGCCAGAGATTCGAGCGTCGTGTCCGGGCGGGGGTGCTCGTCGCGGTCGATCACGCGCGTGGCCTGCTTGCCGTCGGTCACCTCGACCGGAACGATCTCCTCGGCGAAGTCCCCGCGCTCGTGGGCCTCGATCGCGCGCTGATGCGAGAGCACGGAAAGCTCGTCCTGCTCCTGCCGCGGGATCGAATACTCCCGGCGCAGATTCTCGGCCGTCTCGAGCATCCCGCCGGGGACCGGATGGTTGACGCCGCCCGCGGTGACCCGGGCTCGGGCCAGTCGGTCGTCGAGCATCGCCCCGCCGGCGCGCGCGCCCCAGCGCAGCTGAATCGAGTAGAGCTCGGTCTGGCTCATGCTCTCGGCGCCGCCCGCGAGCACGAGGTCGGCGGCACCGGTCTGCACCTGCATGCAGGCCTCGATCACGCACTGCAGACCCGAGCCGCAGCGGCGGTCGAGCTGGAAACCGGGGACCTCGACCGGCAGCCCGGCGTCGAGCGCCGCGACGCGGCCGATGGCCGGCGCCTCGCCATTGGGGTAGCACTGGCCCAGCAGCACGTCGTCGATCTGCTGGGGCGGGACCCCGGTGCGCTGCAGCAGCTCGGTGATCACGGTCGCGGCGAGCTTCGTTGCCGGGACGTCGCGAAACATGCCACCGAAACGGCCGACCGGAGTGCGCAGGGGTTCGCAGATGACGGCGTCACGCATCGGCCGGGGACTCTAGCCAAACGCCGGCGCCGACTTTTGGCGTTTCAGTCCAGGCGAATGGCGATCTCGGCGAGCGGTGCGGGGCCGGGTAGCGGTGCGAGCACGAACCGAGCCTGCGTAGACTCGACGGCATGCCGTCTTCATTCGTCACCAAGGGGCTTGCCCGGGTCGCCCGGCGCCTGCCGTACCTCAAGCGCCTCCCGATCATGCGACTGCTCGCCCTGGGCGAGATCGTGGTGCTGGCCAAGGAACACCTGTACAAGCTCGAGCCTCAGGAGCGCCGCCGCCTGATGGTGCTGCTGCGCGAGGGCCGGGGGCGCCCGGGCAACCTGTCGAAACGCCAGCGTGAGGAGCTCGAAGCCCTGGTCGCCAAGGCCGAGCCGCGGCTGTTTGCCGGGACGGCGGCGGAGAAGCTCTCGCCGATTCCGTTACCGGACAGCGTCGTCCGCGGGCGCCACCCGGCGAAGAAGCAGAAGGGCGGCTCGGACCGCAAGCGCTGACCGGCGGGGGCCTTGACTCTCACGTGACGTGAGGCCCTAACGTCCTGGCCATGAGAACGGTTGGCCAGGTTTCAGAGCTCACAGGGGTGACCGTGCGCACGCTTCATCACTACGACGAGATCGGGCTGCTATCGCCCCGCGGGCGCTCGGAGGCCGGGTACCGGCTCTACGCCCGCGAGGATCTCGAGCGGCTGCGCGAGATCCTGATGTGGCGCGCGCTGGGCTTCTCGCTGGCCGAGATCGCGGAGCTGCTCGAAGACGCGGCGCAGGACCGGATCGGCGCGCTGCGCCGCCAGCGTGAGCTGGTGCAGCGCGACCTCGACCGGCTCGGGTCGATCGCTCGGGCGATCGATCTGGCGCTCGACGCCCACCGAAATGGGACAGTCCTGGAGGAGGTATCGATGTTCGAAGGTTTCGATCCGTCGGAGTACGAGGACGAGGCGCGCGAGCGCTGGGGCCACACGGACGCCTACCGCGAATCGGCGCGGCGGGCCAAGACCTACGGCGAGCGCGAATGGGACGAGATCCGCGCCGAGTCCGAGCAGATCGTCGCGGGCTTCGCCGCGCTGTTCAGGGCGGGCGAGCCGGCCACGGCCCAGGCCGCGGGCGAGGTGGCCGAGCGCCACCGCCGGCAGATCTCGCGGTGGTTCTACCCGTGCTCACACGAGATGCACTGCGGCGTGGCCGAGATGTACATCGCCGACCCGCGGTTCGCCGCCAGCTACGACCGGGTGCAGGACGGGCTCGCCGGGTTCGTCCACGACGCGATCCTGGCCGCCGGAGCGGCTTCGGGCGCCGGGTCGGCTTCGCCGCCCTAGCGAGTTCGGCCTGGCGGACGAACTCGGGGCCTCGAGGATGCCGTCACAGTGAGCCCGTTCGGTTCGTCATCACCATGACGAACGCCGAGCAGAGGACGTGAGCGATGGACGCGCAGCAGTGGCAGGCCGAGCAGTTCGAACAGAGCCGCGGCCATCTGCACGCGGTCGCCTACCGCATGCTCGGGTCGAGCAGCGACGCCGACGACGCCGTGCAGGAGGCCTGGCTGCGGCTGAACCGCTCCGAGGTCGGCGCGGTGGAGAACCTGACCGGCTGGCTGACCACCGTGGTCAGCCGGATCTGCCTGGACATGCTGCGCAGCCGCTGCGCCCGGCGCGAGGAGCCCGTCGACGGCTGGGAGCAGGAACCGATCGTGACGCCGGCTCACACCGACGATCCCGAGCAGGAGCTGCTGCTGGCCGATTCCGTCGGGCTGGCGCTGCTGGTGGTGCTCGAGACGCTGGCGCCTCCCGAGCGGCTGGCCTTCGTGCTGCACGACATGTTCGGGATTCCGTTTCAGGAGATCGCCCCGATCGTCGAGCGCAGCGTGCCGGCGACCCGGCAGCTGGCCAGCCGGGCGCGCCGCCGGGTCCGGGGCGCCGGAACGGAGGCCCGGGCCGATCAGATCGCCAGCCAGCGAAAGGTCGTCGACGCCTTCCTGGCCGCCGCGCGCAGCGGGGAGTTCGAGGCGCTGGTCGCCGTGCTCGATCCCGACGTGGTCTTCCGCGCCGATCGCCTCGGCGTCGGCGACGCCGCCGGCCCCGGGGAGATGCGGGGGGCGGACGAGGTGGCGGGCGCCGTGCTCGAGCGGGGCACGCCCTTCGCCCGTCTCGCGCGGCCGGCGCTGGTCGACGGCCGGGCCGGGCTCGTGGTCGTGGCCGGCGGGCGGGTGATCGCCGTGCTCGGCCTGACGGTGCAGGGCGACCGCGTGGTCGAACTCAGCCTGGTCCGCGACCCGGAGAAGCTGAAGACGGTGCGGATCTAGGCTGGGGTGAGAGCCCGTGCCGGCCGGGCGGCGTGGTCCATGACGGCCCGGACGCCGGTCTTGGGGGCCAGGGTGATCGCCCGGAACTGAACCTCCTCGGGCGCGTCGCCGGCGGGCCGGAGTGTGGTGCGCTCGAGCACCCGCCGCAACACGACCCGCATCTCCATCAGCGCGAAGCTCGCGCCCAGGCAGCGACGCGTCCCGCCGCCGAAGGGCAGCCACGTATATGTATCGGGTATGGCGCCATCCTCGCCTAGGAACCGCTCGGGCCGGAAGGCGGCGGGATCGGGATACAGGTCGGCCCGACGGTGGATCATCCGGATCGAGGGGTTGATCTCGACGCCCGGCGGGATCACCCACTGGCCGAGGCGGAACGGCTCACCGCGCACGACCCGCCCGACGCCGGGGATCACCGGCCGCACGCGCAGGGACTCCTTGACGACGGCGTCGAGGTAGGCGTCGTCGCCCTCACCGGCGCGCTCGAGCACGGCGGGGTTGTGGAGCAGCAGGTCGAGCGTCCAGGCCAGCCCGGTCGCGGTCGTCTCGTGGCCGGCCAAGAGCAACGTGACCAGCTCGTCGCGGACCTCGGTCGGGGTCAGGCGTTCACCGTTCTCGTCCTGGGCCAGCAGCAGCGCCGAGAACACGTCCTCGCGGTCGGCCAGGTCGGGCGCGGAGCGGCGCCGCTCGATCTCGGCGTAGAGGATCTCATCGACGGCATCGCGGCTGGTCTCGAACTGCTGGGTGGCGCGCTGGCGGGCCCCGAACCGGCCGAGGCGCCCGAGCAGGACCATCAGCAGCAGTCCGCGCGGGCGGCCCAGCGGCTCGACCATCGCCCGCAGCGCCCCGCGGAGCTCGCGCTCGGCGGCGCCCGGCTGGTAGCCGAACACCGCCTGCAAGATCACGTGCAGGGTCAGCGACTGCAGGCTGGGGAGGAGCTCGAACGGCGCTCCGACCGGCCAGCGGTCGATCTCGACGTCGGCGGCGGCCCGGATCTCCTGTTCGTAGACCTGCATCCGGCGGCCGTGAAACGGCGGGGTCAGCAGCCGGCGGTGGCGGAGGTGCTCGGCGCCGTCCAGGAGCAGGACCGAGCGCCCGCCCAGGATCGGGCCGAGCAGCGCGTTGGCCTCTCCGGCGTGCAGTTGCTGGCCCGAGCCCTGGAACAGCTGCTTGCAGAGGGCCGGGTCGAAGACCATCACGAAGCCGTTGTCGAACACGGTGCCGAACGTGACGGCCGGGCCGTAGCGCCGGCGGCAGGCCTCGAGAAACCGCGGCCCGGCGAACATGAAACCGGCCGTCTGCACCACACGGGGCAGCCGGGGGCCGGGCGGAAGCCGGGCGGCGGGGGCGAGTGGCTCGGGGCTCATCATGCCGATGATGGTCTCACAACGCTAACACCGGCCTTAGGCATGGCTTAGCGCGCGAAAGACACTGGTTGTGCCCCGTCGGCGCACGATCGGGCGAATCACGCCTACCACCAGATGCGGGAAAACTTTCTGATCTTCGGCAGCCCGACGATCGGCGATGACGAGATCGCCGAGGTGGTCGACTCGTTGCGCTCCGGCTGGATCGGGACCGGGCCGAAGGTCCAGCGCTTCGAGGCGATGATCCGCGATTACGTGGGCGCCCGCGAATGCCGCTGCGTGTCGTCCTGCACGGCCGCCCTGATCCTGGCCATGGAGGTGCTGGGCATCTCAACCGGCGACGAGGTGCTGGTCCCGACGATGACCTTCGTGGCCTCGGCCAACGCGGTCGAGCACGCCGGAGCGACGCCGGTGCTGATCGATTCCGTCCCCGGCACCGGGCAGATCGACCTCGACGCCGCCGAGGCGGCGATCACCCCCCGCACCCGGGCGATCATGCCGGTGCATCTGGCCGGCCGGCCGATCGACATGGATCGGCTCAACGCCCTGCGCGACCGCCACGGGCTGCTGGTGATCGAGGATGCCGCGCACGCGATCGGCGCGGCCTGGGGAGGGCGGCGGATCGGATCGTTCGGGAACGTCACCGCGTTCTCGTTCTACGTGACCAAGAACATCTCGACGATCGAGGGCGGGGCGCTGCTGACCCAGGACCCGGAGATCGCCACCGAGATCGAGCGACTCGCCCTGCACGGGCTCAGCGTGGGGGCCTGGCAGCGGTTCTCCGACCAGGGCTTTCGCCACTACGAGGTGATCAAGCCCGGCTACAAGTACAACATGACCGACGTCCAGGCGGCGATCGGGTTGCACCAGCTGCCCCGCCTGGACGGCTGGATCGACTACCGAGCCGAGCTGTGGGATCGCTACGACGAGCTGCTGCGCGATCTGCCACTGCAGACGCCGGTCCCGCCCGAGCCCGGCTCCCGGCACGCCCGCCACCTCTATCAGGTGCTGGTCGACGACGAGGCTCCGCTGAGCCGTGACGAGCTGCTCGACGCCCTGACCCAGCGCCGGATCGGGACGGGCGTCCATTACCGCGGCGTGCACCTGCACCCGTTCTATCGCGACACCTACGGCCTGGTTCCGTCGCAGTTCCCGGTGGCCGGCCTGATCTCCGACCGGACGCTGAGCCTGCCGCTGGGCCCGAACGTGACCGAGGCCGACCAGGCCGACGTCGGACAAGCCCTCCGTGCCGCGCTCAAGGGACGCCGGCGAACCCCCCGTGCCGAGCTCCACCGCCTCGCCAGCTGAGCCCACGACCGCTCGCCGGTGGACGCCGCTGGCGATTGCACCACCGCGCGACTGGTCAACCGGCGCGTGGCCCCTGCTGGCGCTGGTGGCGATGGCCACGGTGATCCGCATCCTCACCATCAACGACCAGAGCATCGCTACCGACGAGGCGCTGACCACGTACGAGGCGAGCCTCCCGTTCGGCGCGATGCTGCACACGGTCATCCACATCGAGACGACCCCGCCGCTCTACTTCCTGGTGATCTGGGGCTGGGCAAGGGGGTTCGGCACGGGCGCCGTCGCGTTGCGTTCGGTCTCGATGCTGGCCGGGATCGCGCTGGTGCCGCTGGCCTACCTGGCGGCGCGCAGCCTCTTCTCGCGGCGGGCGGGTCTGCTCGCGGCGGCCTTCGTGGCGGTCAACCCGTTCATGGTCTGGTACTCCCAGCAGGCGCGGTCCTACATGCTCCTGGCCGCGCTGAGCGCCGCGGCCTTCGTGTTCTTCATCCGGGCCTGGCGGGAACCGTCGCGCCGCAACCTCGGCTGGTGGGTCGGGTTCTCGGCGCTCGCGCTGATGACGCACTTCTTCGCCGGGTTCGCGATCGCCCCGCAGGCGCTGCTGCTCCTGTGGCGCTGGCGCCGGCGCGGCGTCGTGCTGGCGCTCGCCGCGGTCGCCGCGGCCCAGGGGGCGATGCTCGCCTTCGCATTCGCCGACGCCTCCCACGCGGGCATCGCGTGGATCGCCGTGCAGCCCAAGCTAACCCGCATCGGGCAAGGCGTGCTGGACTGGAACGTCAACCAGCTCTACCGGAGCATCAGCGTCCGGGATGGGCTGATCGGCGGGGCGGTTCTGGCGGCGATCGTGACGCTGCTGGTGAACTGGCGCGCCGATCGCGCGACGCGGCAGGGCGTGCGGCTCGCGGCGTCGATCGCGGGATTCGTGGTGTTGGCGCCGCTCCTGCTCAGCTTCGTCGGCCCGGACTACTGGATCTCCCGAAACCTGATTCCCGGGTTCCTGCCGCTGTTCACGGTCATCGCTGCCGCCTGCGTGAACCCGCGCGCGCGGGTGGCGGGGGGTGCGCTCGCCCTTGCGCTGCTGAGCATCTTCGCGTTCTCGACGATCGACGTTCAGACCAATCACTCCCTGCAGCGCTCCCGCTGGCGGGAGGTCGCGGCTTCGCTCGGGCCCGCGCGGGTGCCACGCATGGTGGTGGCGTCGGGGGGCACGACCGCCGATCCGCTGAAGATCTACCTGCCCGGAGTCGACTGGGTCCAGCCCCAGCGCCGGATGCTGGTGATCGGCGAGGTGGACGTGATCGGCCAGCTCAAGACCGTCCGCCTCGCCGGCGATCGCCGGCCACCGGGTGCGTCGGGGGCGGGATTCCGTGCGCCGCGCCACGCGCGCCCGCTCGCCGGCTTGGCGCTCCCGCAGCCGGCCGCGCCCCGGGGGACGATCCTGCTCTCGCGCCGGCAGGTCGCCACGTGGATCGTGGCCCGTTTTCGCCTCCTGCATCCCCGAAGGATCAGCATCCTGCGCCTGCTCGCGATCGTCGACCGGTTCTACGTCCATCCCCCCAAGTCGATGCTCGTGTTCGAGCAACGGATGATTCACTGAGCCATCTCGGGTGTCCCCTCGGCTACCCTGGGGCC
>JALYXK010000127.1 GCA_030947145.1 Actinomycetota bacterium | reverse complement strand
AGGTGAAGTCGATCCCCAGGTTCAGGCCGCGGCCGCCGATGGCCAGGGCGCCGATCAGCAGGATCAGCCCGGACATCGAGAAGAAGTACTTCGAGGCGCCCATGAAGTCGTAGCGCCAGACGTGCTTCTTGCCCCCCGCGCCGAGCGCCGAGGGGCGGGCGATCGCCCGCGAGCTGCCCATCGTCATCAGGATCGCCTGGGTGGCCAGCACCGCGGTGAACAGCGAGACGATCGTGCCGATGCCGAGCGTGAAGGCGAAGCCCTTGACGTCGGAGGTGGCCAGCACGAACAGGATGAACGCGGTCATGATCGTGACCACGTTGGCGTCGATGATCGCGGTCAGGCCCTTGCGGTAGCCGATCGCGATCCCCTGCCGGATCGAGCGACCCGCCCGGATCTCCTCCTTGACCCGCTCGAAGATGACGATGTTGGCGTCGGCCGCCACCCCGATCGTCAGGATCAGGCCGGCAATTCCGGCCAGCGTCATCGTGATCGGGATCAACTTGATCAGGGCGAAGAGGTAGATCGAGTAGACGGCCAGCCCGGCGGTGGCGATCAGGCCGAGGATCCGGTAGTAGGCGAGCAGGAACAGGACCACCACCAACAGCCCCGCGATCCCGGCGATCAGCCCTTGGTGAAGCGCCTGCTTACCCAGCGTGGCCGAGACCTGCTTCGAGGAGATCAGCTTCAGATTGATCGGCAGCGCCCCGAGCCGCAGCTCGGTGGCCAGATCCTGGGCCGAGGTGACGGAGAAGCTGCCGGTGATGTCCGCCCCGCCGCCGCCGACGATCCCGTCCGGATACTGCTTGAAGTCGATCGACGGGACGGTGACCAGCTGGGTGTCAAGCGACACGGCGAAGTGCTGGTTGAGCCGCTGCCCCAGACCGGAGTCCGCCGCCCCTCGGCGGGCGATCGTGCCGGTGACGTTCTGGAACTGGGTGTTGCCCTTTGCGGTGAAGCCGAACGAGACGTCCGGAGAGCCGGTGGAATCGGTGCTCTGCTGCGGGTTGGTGATGTCACTGCCCAGCAGCGCCACCCGGTCCAGGAGCACATAGAACTGCGAGGTGGGGTTGGTGGGCTTGGGCGGATGGGCGAAGCTGGACGGGACCGCCTGCAGCACGACGATCCCCTGCGGGACGGTCAGCACCTGGCCCTGCGCGGCGCTGACCCCGGGCGGTAGCCCCGAGGTGAGGTCCGACACGGAGGCGTCCGGACCCGAGAGCAGGCAGCGCTGACCGGCGGCCGGGGTGAATCCGTAGAAGCGACCGGCGGCCTGGCAGGCGGCACTCCCCGGGGCGCCGAACATGTAGTAGGCCGCGCCCTGGCGCGCGTTGAACGTGCCGACCGGAGGATTCTTCTGCGCGGAGGCGAGCTTGACCGCCTGATACAGCGGCAGGCTGCCCACCCCGGGGGACCCCGGTGACGCCGCCCCCGACCCCTGGCTGATCGTCGAGGCGGTCGGATCCTTGGCCAGGAGCAGGCTACTGACCGGCTTGCCGCTCGGGGTGAGGGCGTTGGCCTCCCAGTCGTAGAACAGCAGCCGCGCGGTGGCACCGACCTGCGCCTCGGCCCGGGCCGTGTCCTTGACGTCGGGGAGCCCCACGGTGATCAAATCTTTGCCGGTGGTCTGGATCGACGGCTGGGAGACGCCGAGCTGGTCGACCCGCTGGCGCATGATGTCGACGGCGCGAGTCAGCGCCTCGGGAGTCACCTTCGGGGTCTGGGGAGTCGGCTGTCCCTGGTAGACGAGCTCGATGCCGCCCTTCAGGTCGAGCCCGAGGAAGGTCTTCTTCGTCGCGAGGACGACGGCCGAGGCTGCGATCAGCCCGGCGACAAGGAGCAGGACGAACCCGTGGCGCTGGCGGTCGGTCATGGCCTACGTGATGATGCTAGTGGTAGAGGCGCGGCTGCCGGGAGCGGGCCGCTTGATCAGTGGTGGTTGACCGGCGTGAGGACTACCAGGATGCCGCCCTCATCGTCATCGTAGGCGGGAAAGATGTCGGCCACCGCCCGGGCGGGCAGGTCGTGCTCGGCGTTGACCTCGACCGGCTTGCCCTGGACGCGGACCTCCCACTCCAGCGCCGTGCCGACGTGGTCGGTGCCGTCGGAGAACTTCAGCCCGAGGACCTCGCGCACCGGACGGCCGATCGCCTGCTCGATCTTCAACCCGGTCAGCTCGAATGAACCCCGTCCGCA
>JALYXK010000095.1 GCA_030947145.1 Actinomycetota bacterium | reverse complement strand
GCTTGGCACTGCTCCGGAGCAGTACGAGCGCCTCGTGCACGAGGCGCTCGCTCCTCGGCATCGAGCTCGCGTTCGAGGGACTCGGTGAGCCCGTCGACGCTGCGCGGCTACCCGAGAGTTAGCCCGTCGTGCCCTTCGAGCACGCTTGCCAACACTTCTGGAGACGATCCTCGCGGTCACCGCCGTAGCTGTACAGGGCTTCGACAAGAAGACGTGGCTCGCTCATATTCGTCTGGACCCGATAATGACCCGAAACCTTGCTCGCCAGTTCTCCGATCCCGCCGCGGCCCTCCTGCCGAAAAAGGCGCGGCGGGTCGACGTGATTCCCGCCGTCGCAGGTCGTCCAGTTCGGGAAGTGACGCAAACATCGACTACGGCGCGACGGGATGGGCGGCCTCTTACCGCGATCGAGCGATGCTGGGACGGCAGCTTACGGATTTCTCCCACACCTGCGGGTTGACGCCGCCGTCCTGCGACGGGTATGTTCGCGGCGAGCCGCATACCAACCGCTCAAGGGAGGAAGGGACTGGACTTATGGCTCCTGTCGATGGGCGGGCCCAGCACGTCGTGGTGATGGTTCAAGAGAACCACACGACCGACAACTACTTCCGCGGCATGGCGCCCTACGGCGCGAACGTCGCTACGGACTGGCCAATCTGTCCGGACCCGCCGCCTCAGCCTCCATTCAGCGCGTACTACCCGCCTCACGATCGCCACTCCTACTTCCGGTGGCTGACCGGTCAGATCACCGGCGAGAGGTCGCAATTCGACACGCAGACAGTGCTCCCGTACTACCTGTATCTCGCGACGACCGGCGCATTCCTGGAGAACCATTGCTCCGGATTCGGATCCAACTCCACCCCGAATCATCTGATGCTCGTCGGTGGCCAGTCGCCAACCCTGCGCAACCCTCCGCGCCGGATGGCGCCGCCGCTGTGGGATATGCCCTCAGTGCCGGGTTTGGCGAACGATAACGCGTTGACCTGGCGGTGCTATGCCGGAAATAGCGAGTACCCGGTCGGGTTCTACCAGCAGCTGAAGGGCTCTCCGAACATCGCGCATCCCGACGACTTCTCCAAGGACGCGGCCAAGGGGAACCTTCCTGCTCTGAGCTACATCTGGCACGAGAGCCCCCTCGACGAGCACCCACCGGCCGACGTCGCGAAGGGCATGGACGTCGTTTGGCAGGCCGTCGACGCGGTCGTCAACGCCAGCCTGTGGAATGACACCGTGTTCATGCTGACCTGGGATGACTGGGGTGGCTTCGACGACCACGTCGCGACCCCGGCGATCGAGTACACCCCGGACAACGTGCAGGTGACCTATGGCCCGCGCGTGGGGCTGTTGATGTTCGGCGGGCACGTGAGACCCGGGATTGACAGTCGCTGGTGCTCGCACGCGACCGTTCCGAGGACCGCGATCCAGCTGCTCGGCCTTCCTGACCTCGGCGTCCCGAGGGTCGACCGCGATGCCGGGCTCGCCGACCTCGTGCTCGCCCACGTGACGAATCCCAGCCCGCCTGCGTTCGGCAGCGATCTGGTCACCGCGATCCCAGCACCACCCGCGCGACCGCCAACCCCGACTCCACCGCCGCCTGCGCCCGGCCTGCCGCAGCCGATCGCCGAGATCGTGTTGCGTGGGGGCGTAACCCTGCCGGCGCCGAACGACCAGCCGCTGCCGCCGCAGCCCGCCCCGCCGCGAGGTTAGGGCGCCCTCCGGTACGAGAGCGCTCAAGTTGAGCAACGCGAGCTGTGCGCCTTGGCGGACGCGGGGATCGCCGTGGTTCAGGAGGCCACGTACGCCAACCGAGTCCGCCCGTCACCACCAACTCGAGAGGAAGCCCCGGCTTGTCCGTCGGGTCGCCAACCACGCGACGAGGCGCTCAAAATCCCGGTGAACCTTCTGGCGTGGCGGGCGAACGGGGCGCCCTCGACCCTGATCCCGTGCTTCGGGCACTCTGACCTGACGAGGGCCGCCGGCGCGAAGGTAGGGGCAGCGCTACCCGGGCGGGCGCTTGATCCGCTCGCGGGTGTGGGGGAGCGGGATGGTCTGCTCGGGGGCGAGGGCCCACCCGGGCAACGAGTCGACCAGGGCGCGCAGCGGTTGCTCGTGGGACTCGACGAGCATCATGCGCCCCGAGGACTCATCGAGGATGCTTGCCGCGGGCAGGTCGCGGATGCGCGCCACGTCATCGGCGGGCTTGGCGCCCTCGCCTTGGAAGCGCAGGACGAAGCGCTGTTTCGCCACCTGCCGACCTACTTCGGCGGCTCGGGAAGACCGTTGCCCTCCGTGACCGGCGCGAAGCCCAGATCCTTGGCCGAGGCGGCCACCGCCTGCACGATCGCCGCTGAGCGCGCCGCGTCGCGCCCCTGGCCTAGCGAGGACATCGACGCCACGATGCGGGCGGCCACCCCGGTCACCGCCGGACACGCCATCGAGGTGCCGCTGATCTCGGCGTAGCCCCCGGGGAACGTGGAGATGATGCCGACGCCGGGCGCAACCAGGTCGAGCTCGGGGCCGGTGTTGGAGAAGGAGGCGA
>JALYXK010000051.1 GCA_030947145.1 Actinomycetota bacterium | reverse complement strand
CGGCAAGGCGGCCTTCTACGCCTACGCCCATCCCGCTCCCGAGGGGTTCGCGGGCGCGACGCTCTCACCCCCGGCGGCGCGCTGGGACGGGGCACTGGGCGAATACCTCCTGGACTGGGACGATGTGCGCTGCGCGCCGGACCCGCACGCGTTCGCGCTTGAATTCGCCCGCTCGGTGTTCCGTCACGCGTGCGCTGTCTGCCAATGGGACCCAGCGCTCCCGGCCAGCGCCGACGGGAACCCGCCGCCAGTCGTTTGACGGGCGTCGAGGCCGCCGTCGTCGTTCACCCCGAGCTGCATCCATACCGCCCTGGCGCCCACCCGGATCGCCGCGTACACGTGCGCGCCCGCCTGATCGGCGCGTCGGAAGCTCTCGACCACCTCCACCCCTTCCCCCGCCGGGATATCCCTGACGCTCGCGTAGGAGCGCTCGCCGAGCACCTCCTCCACGGCCGGATTGACTCCAAGATCAGAAAATGTTTTACTATCCGTCTAGAAGTTTTAGTAATATCTGAATGTAATGAATCAACGTTCGCTGGAAAGGTTCATCGAGGCGCTGGCAGTTCAGCTCGAACTGGACGCCTCCACGCCGCGCATGGTCGGCCGGGCCCTCGGCTGGTTGCTGGTCTGCGACCCGCCGGCGCAGAGCGCCGCCGAGCTGGCCGAGAGCCTGCAGGCGAGCAAGGGCTCGATCAGCACGTCGACCCGGGCGCTGTTGCGGATGGGGTTCATCGAGCGCGTGCGGCTGCGCGGCGAGCGCTTCGATCGCTTTCGCGCCCGACCGGAGGCCTGGGATGAGTTCTTCATGCGCGAAGAGCAGTTCGCGGAGCCGCGGCGGGTGTTCCGGTTGGGCCTGGATGCGCTGTCCGATGAGCCTCCCGAGCGGCGCCGGCGACTGGAGGAGCTCGATGCGCTCTACGCGTGGTTCGAGCAGCGCATGCCGACGTTGCGGGAGGAGTACCTGGCCGATCGGCGCCGGACGCGCGGCCCAGACGATGAGGAACGATGACCCAGGCTCCCGCGATCGAGGTGGAGGACCTGCGCAAGCGCTTTGGGGACGTGATCGCGCTCGATGGGCTCGATCTGGTCGGCGCGGAGGGCGAAGTGCTCGCGCTGCTCGGTCCCAACGGGGCCGGCAAGACGACGCTGGTCCGTGCGCTGGCGACGCTGCTGGCGCCCGATTCGGGCCGCGCGCTGGTGCTGGGACGCGACGTGGTAGCCGACCCGTTCGGCGTGCGCCGCCAGATCGGTCTGGCCGGCCAGTTCGCCGCAATCGACCAGATCCTCACCGGACGGGAGAACCTGGAGATGGTCGGGAGGCTCTACCACCTGAGCCGGACCGAGGCGGCGCGACGAGCCTCTGAGGTGCTGGAGCGCTTCTCTCTGGTCGACGCGGCCGATCGTCGGACCTCTACCTACTCGGGCGGGATGCGCCGCCGGCTCGATCTTGCCGCGACGCTGGTCGGACGCCCCCGCGTGGTCTTCCTCGACGAGCCGACGACCGGGCTGGACCCGCGCAGCCGCGGCGGGCTGTGGGAGATGGTCCGCGAGCTCCGCGGAGAAGGCACGACGATCCTGCTGACCACTCAGTACCTCGAGGAGGCCGATCAGCTGGCCCAGCGGATCGCCGTCATCGATCGAGGCCGGATCGTCGCGGAAGGCACGGCCGCGGAGCTGAAGGAGCACGTCGGGCGCGATCGGCTGATCGTGCGGATCGCCGATCCCGAGCGGACCGAGGAGGCACGCGACGCCCTTTCTGCGCTCCAGAGCCGCCGCGCGGCCGAGGTGCTCGGCGCCGCCGAGCTGGCCCTGCCGGTGACCAACGCCGAAACGTCCGCCGCCGCCGTCCGATCGTTGGACCGGATCGGGATCGGGATCGTGGGGATCGAGGTACTGAGGCCGACCCTTGACGATGTCTTCATCACGCTCACCGGCCAGCCGGTGGTGTCAGAGGCACCACCATCGGAAGAGGTGACAGCATGAACCGCCCTTCGCCGCGCGAGGCATTCTCCGATTCGATCGTGATGACGCGGCGCGGGCTGACCGAAACGGCGCGCAAGCCCGCCCTGCTCGTGCTCGCGTTCATCCAGCCGGTGATGCTGATCTTGATCTTCCGGTACGCCTTCGGCGGCGCGGTCAGGACGCCCAACGGCAGTTACGTCAATTTCCTGATGCCCGGGATCCTCGTGCTGACGGCGATCTTCGGCGCGATCGGCACCGGGATCGGGCTGACCGAGGATCTCTCGAAGGGCATGGTCGACCGCCTGCGCTCGCTGCCGATTGCGCGCTCGGCCGTGCTGGTGGGACGAACCGTGTCGGACCTCGTGCGGAACGTCAGCAGCGTGATCCTGATGCTCGGTGTCGGGTTCGCGGTCGGCTTCAGCCCGACCGAGCCGATCGCCCGCATCGTCGCGGCGATCGCGCTGCTACTCGCCTTCGGCTACGTGTTCTCCTGGATCTCGGCGACGATTGGCCTGCTCGTCCGAGATCCGGAGACGGCGCAGGGCGCCGGCTTCGTGTGGGTCTTGCCGCTCACCTTCGTCAGCTCCGCGTTCGTCCCCACGCACACGATGCCCGCCGTCGTGCGCGCATTCGCCGACGTCAATCCGGTCACCCTGTGCGTCGATGCGGTCCGCGCGCTGACGATCGGCGGCGACGCGACGCGATCGGTCCTCGGCACGCTGGCCTGGCTGGCCGCCCTGTCGCTCGTATTCGTCCCGCTGGCGGTGTCGCGGTATCGGGCGCTCGAATAGGAGCCCATCAGGCTCGGCCGACGCTCTCGGCCACCGGCGTTGTGCTTGGCTTGTCCGGTGCCCCGCGCCGCTCGTTCTCCGCTTCCGCCCGAATCGTGCGCTCAGCTGGAGCCGATCGAGATCTCCGCGCTGAGCTCGCAGAACTCCTACCAGGAGGTCCAGTGGGCGGGCACGGAGCTGCCCGGACAGCGGGCCGGGGGCATAACGTTCGTAGCCCCGTCTCCGGCAGCCGGATCGACCTCGCGTCCTTCAGGTTCTCGCGGCTCGTGCGGGTGACCTTCGAGGACTGTCTGCTCGCGCAAACCGCATTTCTCGACGCGCAGCTCGACTCCGTCCGCTTCCACCGGTGTGACCTGAGCTCCGCGGACTTCCGGGGCGCGCAAGTCCATCGTTGCGAGTTTCGGGGTAACAACCTCGCCGGCGCGGAGGGCATCC
>JALYXK010000016.1 GCA_030947145.1 Actinomycetota bacterium | reverse complement strand
CTAACCGCGATGGGCACGCTTGGCGTGATGACGCTTGGCGTGATGACGCTTGGCGTGATGACGCTTGTGGTGGACAGCCTTGTGGTGGGCTGGTGCGACGACGGGCGCCGAAGGCGCGACCACAGGCTCCGACGGTGCGACGACAGGCGCCGACGGTGCTGCGGCAGGCGCCGAGTTCTCGATCCCGCGCTCCTTCCGGCAGCGCTCGCGATCCTTAGGTCCTCCGTGGTGGCAATGCAGCCGCTTGCAGCGGTCCCGATCCTTAGGTCCACCGTGGTCGCATGGCTTGTATTCCGCCCGGGCGGCGCCCACCCCGCTCGCTGAGTCCTGGGTAGCCGCGACGGTTCCTGCAGTGCCGCCGGCCATCAGGCCAACCGCCAGCAAAGCAACGGCGATCCGCGATCTCGGCTTAGCGCCCAGAGACCGTGACGGCTTGGCCTTCGCCATCGCCGCCAGCTTCATCCGGTCGAGCTCGAGTCCGCTCGCCTCTGGCTTCTCCTCGCGCAGGCGCCGGACGATCGGCTCGTCTTCCTGCCCCCAATGTTCATCTTTTTGATTCATTGCGCTCCCAGGTCGGCACGTTTCTACAGCCTGATACGCACGAGGCACGAGTTTTCGGACACGCCGCCCGAGATTCTCCGACCGCGCCGGTCGCCGCCCATAGGCCTCGTACACTCACGACGGCATGCCGGGAATCGTGATCATCGGCGCCCAGTGGGGCGACGAGGGCAAGGGAAAGATCACCGACCTGCTCGCCGAGCGGGCGGATGCTGTCGTGCGCTTTCAGGGCGGCAACAACGCCGGCCACACGATCGTCAGGGACGGCCAGACGTGGAAGCTGCACCTGATGCCCTCGGGGATCCTGCACCCTGGAAAGCTGTGCGTGATCGGCAACGGGGTGGTAATCGACCCGAAAGTGCTTACCGAGGAGATCGAGGGGCTGCGGCGGCGGAACATCAACGTCAGCTCGCTGAAGATCTCGGCCAATGCCCACCTGATCATGCCCTACCACATGATGCTGGATCACGCCGGGGAGGCGAAGCTGGGCCGGCTGCAGATCGGCACCACGCGGCGGGGAATCGGCCCGTGCTACGCCGATAAGGCGGCCCGGCTGGGGATCCGGATGCAGGATCTGCTGGACGAGAAGATCCTCAAGAAGAAGATCGTCGTGGCGCTGGAGCCGAAGCGGCTCTCGCTGCGTCCGTTCGCCAAGGATCCAGCGCTCGACCTGCAGGCGATGACCGACGAGTACCTGACCTACGGCCATCGGCTCGAGGTCCATATCGCCGATACCAGCCGGATGGTGCTCGAGCACCTCGACGCGGGCGGGGTGGTCGTGTTCGAGGGCGCGCAGGGCACGCTGCTGGACATCGACCACGGCACCTATCCGTTCGTCACCTCGTCCAACCCCGTCGCCGGCGCCGCGTGCATCGGCGCCGGCGTGGGCCCGAAGGACATCGACGAGGTCTGGGGGGTGACCAAGGCCTACAGCACGCGCGTCGGCTCCGGCCCGTTCCCGACCGAGCTCGAAGGGCCGCTGTCCGACGAGCTGCGCGAGAAGGGCGGCGAGTACGGCACTACCACCGGGCGTCCCCGACGCGTCGGCTGGCTGGACCTGGTCGCGCTCCGCTACGCCGCGCGAATCAACTCGCTGACCGCCCTGGCCGTGACCAAGCTCGACGTCCTCTCGGGCCTTCCCGAGCTTCAGATCTGTACCCGCTACCGGGGGCCGGAGGGCGCGGAGTTCGACCACTTCCCCTATCACCAGACGGTGCTGCACCACGCGGTCGGCGAGTACGAGACGCTGCCCAGCTGGTCGGAGGACATCACCGAGTGCCGCGCCGAGCAGGAACTCCCGCCGGCCGCCCGCGACTATCTGCAGTACATCGCCGACTTCGTCAAGGTGCCAATCGCCCTGATCGGCGTCGGACCTGGCCGCGACGAGGTGATCTGGACCCAGACCGGACGGGACCTCAACGGCCTGATGAAAGCCGCCTGACCGGGCTGGCTCACGGCCAGCGTTCGAGCAGATCCTCGTCCCAAACCAGGACCACCACTCTCGTCGGCTCCGCTTCGGTGCTCCGTATACTCCTCGTATTCCGGGGAGTGTGCGTGCCCAGCGACCTCGTAGATACCTACCGTCGTATGCGGTATCTCTCTTACGTCCGCTGTTCCGATACAGCACCACGCGGGAGGCCTATGTGCTGCGCTTAATCGGAAACCACAGAGGGCCCGTCGTGCGACCCGATCGTCGACGGGCTCGCGAGGCTTACGCTGGCCCCGAGCGACGTCGCGCTCGCGCCTAGTCACCGCCAACTGGGGACCGTTCAGGCCCAGCGTTCGAGCAGGTCCTCGTCCTCGACCCGGCGGACCACTTTGGCCGGCACCCCCATCACCACCTCGCGCGCGCCCACGTCACGGGTGACCAGCGCGCCGGCGGCGACGAAGGCCTCCGCCCCGATCTCTACACCCGGGACCAGCACGGCCGCCCCGCCCACGCGACACGCCCGCCGAAACACCGGCCCGAGCAGCGGCTTGCCGGGCGCGTGGCGGCCCATCGCGTTGTCGTTGGTGGTCTGCACGCCGGG
>JALYXK010000013.1 GCA_030947145.1 Actinomycetota bacterium | reverse complement strand
CGGCCGGCGCCGAGGCCCAGCGCCGGTCCGAGACCGTCGCCGCGGTGATGCGCCGGGCCGGGCTGGGGCACGTCGAGATCACCGCGGATGATGACGCGCTGTGGGCCCGCCAGCGGGCCGGCCAGCGCTCGGCCACCCGGGCGCTGGTGCGGATCGCCGCGCGGCCGAGCCAGCTCGAGACGGTGCTGGGTGCGGTCGATCTGGCCGCGGGCACGCTGGTCGGACGAGCGGCGCTCGGCATCAGCTACGTCGAGCTCGATCCGGAGGCGGTGCAGCGCCTGCGCGGCGAGCTTCCTCCCTCCGCCGTCGTCGTGCTGCTCGACGGGCCGGAGGAGCTGCGCGCCCAGCCGGATCCCTGGGGCTCGCGCGAGGGCCCGCTGCTCGAGCTGATGCGCCGGGTCAAGCAGCGGTTCGACCCGGCGCGGGCGTGCAACCCCGGCGTGTTCGTGGGCGGAATCTGACTTGAGCGGCTTCGATTACCACCGGCCGCCCGATCCGGCGCTGGTCGATGACTGCGTGCACTGCGGCTTCTGCCTGGACTCGTGCCCGAGCTATGTCCTCTGGGCCCGGGAGGCGGATTCGCCGCGCGGGCGGATCGTGCTGATCGACGAAGCCTTGCGGGGGGACGGGAAGATCACCGACGAGTTCGTCTCGCACTTCGATTCCTGCCTGGGCTGTATGGCCTGTGTCACCGCCTGTCCTTCCGGGGTGCGCTACGACCGCCTGATCGAGCGCGTGCGACCGCAGATCGAGCGAAATCACCAGCGCAGCAGTGCCGAGCGTGCCCTGCGCCTGCTGCTGTTCGAGACGCTGCCCTACCCGCGGCGGATGCGCCGCCTGGTGCCGATGCTGGTCGCCGCCCGCAAGCTCGGGGCCGAGCGGCTTCCCGAGCGCCTGGGCGTGCTGACCAAGATGGCGCCGCGGATCAGCGTCAAGGAGTCGCGCGTCGAGTTGCCGCAGCTAACGCCGGCGGTCGGGGCGACGCGGGGCCGCGTCGCGCTGCTGCTGGGCTGCGTGCAGCGGGTGTTCTATGCCGGCGTCCATCAGGCCACGATCGGCGTGCTGGCCGCCGAGGGCTTTGAGGTGCTGGCGCCGAGGTTGCCGGATTGCTGCGGCGCGCTCGAGCTACACGCCGGCGAGGAGGAATCGGCGCTCGCCCGAGCGGCGGCGACGATCGCCAGCTTCAACGCTCTGGGACCGATCGACCACATCATCGTCAACGCGGCCGGCTGTGGTGCCGCGATGAAGGAGTACGGCGAGCTGCTCGGCACCCCCGAGGCCCACGCGTTCTCCGCCCGGGTCAGCGACGTCACCGAGGTGCTGGCCTCCGTGGCCCCGCGGGCTCCGCGCGGCCCGGTCCCGCTGCGGGTGGCGTATCACGACGCCTGCCACCTCGCCCATGCCCAAGGGGTCCGTGAGCAGCCGCGAGCGCTGCTCGGCGCGATCCCCGAGCTCGAGCTGCTCGAGGTGGGCATCGAGCGCGACGTCTGCTGCGGCTCCGCGGGCATCTTCAACCTGGTCCAGCCCCTGGCCGCCGCCGATCTCGGCGTGCGCAAGGCCCGCCACCTGCTCGACACCGGTGCCGAGGCGATCGCCGCCGGCAACCCGGGCTGCACCGCCCAGCTCGACCTGCATCTGCGCGAGCTCGGGCACCCGCTGCCGATCTACCACCCGGTCGAGTTGCTCTGGCGCTCGATCTCCGCCGGCCAATAAATCGTCAGGTCCCCGGGGTTACTTGGCGTACATCGCCTCGATCGCTGCCGCGTACTTGCCGGCGATCGGCTTGCGCTTGAGCTTCATCGTCGGCGTCAGCTCGTCGCCCCCGGGCAGCCAGTCACCCCGGACGATGGTGAACTTCTTGATCCCCTCGACCCGGGCCAGGTGCGTGTTGGCCTCGTCGATCCCGGCCTGAACGGCCTCGATCACCGCCGGTTCGATGGCCAGCTCCTCGAGCGTCTTGCCCTCGAGCCCGTGCTGGGCCGCCCATGGCGGCGCGTAGTCGGCGTCGAGCACGATCAGCGCGGTGTTGTAGGAGCGCCCGTCCCCGATGCAGATGGCCTGGCCGATCAGCGGGCTCCCGGATTTCACCGCCGCCTCGATGTTGGCCGGCGACATGTTCTTGCCGGCCGCGTTGATGATCAGCTCCTTTTTGCGGTCGACGATCTTCAGATAGCCGTCGGAGTCGATCTCCCCGATGTCCCCGGTATGCAGCCAGCCCTCCGAGTCGATTGCCTCGGCCGTCTTCTCGGGGGCGTTGCGGTAGCCCAGCATCAGGAATTCGCCGCGGCAGAGCACCTCACCATCCTCAGCGATCTTCAGCTCGACGCCGGGCGAGGCCGGGCCCACGGTGCCGATCTTGACGGCTCCGGGCCGGTTGGCGCTGCCGATCCCGCAGGTCTCGGACATGCCCCAGATCTCCGCCAGCTCGATCCCCAGGGCGTGAAAGAACTCGAGCACGTCGACCGGGGTCGGCGCCGCACCCACATTGACCGCGCGGACCTGATCGAGCCCGAGCATGACCCGGAAGTTGGCGAACATCGCGGCGTCGGCCTGCGCCACGCGCTCGGCCAGCTCGGCCGGCACCGCTTCACCGCGCTGCTCCAGCCGGACCTTCTCGATCGAGGCGGCGATCGCCGACTGGATCGGCTGGCGCTGCTCATTGGGCATCCCGGACAGCATTCCCTCGAGCCCGGCCTTGAGCTTCTCCCAGATTCGCGGGACGGCGAAGAACCACGTCGGCCGCACCTGCGGCAGGAACGAGACGACCTCGCGCGGATTCGGGCAGCAGGTCGTCGTGCCGGCGTAGATGACCGGGACGTAGTGGTGGGCCATCCGCTCGGCAATGTGCGCCGAGGGCAGCCACGAGATCACCTTCGAGCCCGGCTCGAGCTTCATGATCTGCTCCAGCGCCCGTCCCGTCACCATGATCGCGTGGTGGGAGAGCTGAACGCCCTTGGGATGCCCGGTGGTGCCCGACGTGTAGATCAGCGTCAGCACGTCGTCGGGTCCGACCTTCGCCGCCGCCGCGGCCACGTCGAAATCAGGGCTGCCGCCCTCGACCGCGGAGAGCGCGATCGTTCCTTCGGAGACCTCGCCGTCGACGACGATCACGTGCTTGAGCGCCGGCAGCGAGGCCCGGGCCTCGAGCATGACCGGCAAGAACGCCGACTCGACGATCGCCACCTTGGCCGCAGCGTCGGTGCAGAGATATTCGATCTCCGCCGCCGGATAGGTGTTGTAGATCGAGAACGGCGTCGCGCCGAGCATCACCGCGGCGAGGTCGACGATGTGGAACTCGGGGCGGTTGGTCAGCATGATCGCCACCGTGTCGCCCGGGGCTACGCCCAGCTTGGCGAGCCCTCCGGCCACCGCGTCGACGCGCGCGAGCAGCTGTGACCAGGTGATGGACACCGAATCGTCGGGCAGGCGCACCGCGACGATGTCCGGATAGTGGGCGGCGGTCCGGCGGAGCGCCTCGGTCAAGGTCGCCGCGTCGACCGCGCGCCCGGCCGGCGTGATCGTGCTGCTCTCCATGCTCTCCTCCACTTCGCGGGCTTGACTGCCGGGAAAGCTACAACAGTGCAGCGTGGACGGCCGCCCGTCTCGCCAACCCAGGGTCAGCGGATCCCGAAGCCCTTGCCCGAGAGGGTCGAGATGTCGTTGGTCAGGCCGACCACGAACAGCATGATGATCAGCACGAAGCCGACCACGCCGGCCCGCTCCATCCACTCGAAGGGGATCCGACGCCCGCGGAGCTTCTCGGCCACCGCCCAGAACACGTGGCCGCCGTCGAGCGGCAAGAACGGGAACAGGTTCACCACCGCCAGCGAAAGCGAGATCAGCGCCAGCGTGAAGAACGCCTGGGTCGAGCTGAACGCGAACCGCTCCTGGGTGACCGTGAAGCCACCGACGATTCCGTGCACCTGCCTGCGCACCTTGGGCTCGAACAGCCGCGCGATCGTCGAAACGGTGCTGCTGGTCACCGACCACATCTGATCGATGCTCTGATCCGCCGCCGCGAAGCCGCCGAGGTTGCGGGTCAGCGCATCGAACCCGAACCCGACCCGGACCCGCTTGACCGCGGCGTCGTAGCGGGGATAGAGCGAGAAGGGCAGCAACCGCCCGTCCCGGCGGACGGCCAGCTTCACCGGTGTGGCCGACTGACAACCCTTGACCTGAGCTCCGGCGCAGCGATGGGCGCCGATCGCCGCGGTGATCTGCTGGACCGACAGCCCGGTGCGCCCGTCGACCGAGACGATCTTGTCCCCGGCGTGCAGATACCTGGCCGCGGGCAGCTCCAGCGTGCCGGCGGCGATGGTGCTGGTGGGGACGTCCTGACCGTGACGCTGCACCGCGACCGGGTTGCTGGCGAAGATCACCAGCAGGATCACGAACGCGATCACCAGATTCACGAACGGCCCGGCCAGGATCACCACGATCCGCTTCCACGGGGCCTGGTTGTAGTACGCACGCGGTACCACATCGGGAGCCAGCTCCTCACGCGGGTTCATCCCGCTGATCTTCACGTAGCCCCCCGCCGGCAGCCAGCCGATGCCGTACTCCGTCTCGCCCCGGCGGAAGCTGACCAGCAGCTTGCCGAAGAACAGCGAGAAGCGTTCGACGCGCATCCCCACGGCCTTCGCCGCGGCGAAATGACCCGCCTCGTGCAGGATGATCAGCGCGGCGAAGCCGAGAAACGCGAGCAAGTAGGACAAGCTGCGATCCAGTGTGCCACGGCCGGCATCTCGGCTTCGGGCTCCCGCGAGAACCCTTAGGCGGCCGCCCGGGCGGCGATCAGCTCCTTAGCCGCGGCGCGGGTCTCGGCATCGGCCCGGATCAGCGACTCGAACGAATGGACCTGATGGGTGGGCACCCGCTCCAGCGACTCCTCGATCACCTCGGCGATCTGCAGGAATCGCAACCGGCCACCCAGGAATGCGTGCACGGCCACCTCGTTGGCGGCGTTCAGGACGCAGGGCGCGGTGCCCCCGGCTCGGCCGGCCGCACGGGCCAGCCGCAGACAGGCGAACGTGTCCTCATCCGGGGCCTCGAACGTCAGCGCGCCGAGCTCGGCCAGGTCCAGCGGCTTGACCGGGACGTCGGCTCGTTCCGGGAAGTTCAGCGCGTAGGAGATGGGCACCCGCATGTCGGGGTAGCCGAGGTGCGCCAGCGTCGCGCCGTCGCAGAGCTGGATCAAGCTGTGGATGATCGATTGGGGGTGGACCACCACGTCGATCTGCTGATACGGCGTGCCGAACAGGTAATGAGCCTCGATCAACTCGAGTCCCTTGTTCATCAGCGTGGCCGAATCGATCGTGATCTTGCCACCCATCGCCCAGGTCGGATGGGCCAGTGCCTGCTCCACCGTCACCTCCTGCAGGTCCGCGGCCGACCGGCCGCGGAACGGGCCTCCGGAGGCGGTCAGGATCAGTCTGTCGACCGTGCCGGGACGCTCGGAGGCCAATAGCTGGTGCAGCGCCGAGTGTTCGGAGTCGACGGGGATGATCGACGCTCCGGTGGCCTGCGCCAACTGCGTGACCAGCTCGCCGCCGACCACCAGCGACTCCTTGTTGGCCAGGGCGAGGTCGACGCCCTCGCCGAGCGTGGCCACGGTCGGCAACAGCCCGGCTGAGCCCACGATCCCGTTAAGCACCATGTCGCATTCGCCTTCGGTGATCAGCCGGGCCAGACCGTCGTGTCCGGCCAGGACCTCTCCGTCGGTCCAGGCCTCGGCCGCCAGCGCCGCGGCGTCGGGATCGGCCAGCGCGATCCGCCGCACCCCGTGGGCGCGCGCCTGCTCGACCAGTGGTTGCCACGCGGTCCCGGCGCTCAGCGCCACGACCTGCAACTCCCCCGCGCTGCGCTGCACGACATCGAGCGCCTGCACGCCGATCGAGCCCGTCGAGCCGAGGATGACCAGTCGGCGAGGCACGCGCCGATTGTAGGCGGACGCCCGCGGCCAGCCGACCGGCTCCGGCATCCTCGCTAATGAACGATGGTCGCCCAGATGTAGTAGCCGGCGACGACGGTGAAGATCGCGCCGTCGAGCCGGTCCAGCGCGCCGCCGTGCGGGCCGAAGAGGTTGCCGGCGTCCTTGGCGCCCGCATCGCGCTTGACCAGCGACTCGAACAGGTCGCCGATCGGTCCCAGCACGGCGACGGCCAGCCCGAGCAGGAGGGCATCGCCCTGGGTCAGCCAGTCCTGGTACAGGCCGGCGAAGAACACGGCGAGAACCGCGATCAGCATTCCGCAGAACAGCCCCTCGACCGTCTTGTTGGGCGAGATGTCAGGGGCCAGCGGCCGGCGCCCGAACAGCCGACCGCCGAGATACGCCGCGGTGTCGCCGAGGAACGTGCCGACAGCCACGTCGATCAGGATGCCGTTGCCGTGCGGCAGCTGCCGGAGCAGCACGGCATGCCCGAACGCCATGCCGACCCAGTAGATGCCCAGCAGCGTGCCGGCGATCGAGACGGTCGCGCCGGAGCCCTGTCCGCGGGCCAGCACGGCCAGGAACAGCACCGGTACCGCCCCGAGGGCGATCTCCATGACGTCGCGCAGCCCGCCGTAGCGAGCCGCCAGGGTCATCCCGACCAGCGCCGCGAAGCCGATGATCGGCACCGGCTTCCACCGATCGAGCATCCGGTAGAGCTCCTGGAGACACAGGCAGCCCATTACCGCCATGAACAGCGCCCAGGCGATCCCGCCGACGTCGATCAAGATGATCGCCACAACCGAGGCCGGGACCGCCACGGTGACCCGGGCCAGCAGGTCCGAGCGCGGGCGCGGGGCGGCGCCCCCTCGCGAGGCGCCGCTGCGGCGTGGGGCCGGGCCGGCTCCCGACGGCGGCCGTCGCGCCGGTGGCATCAGCGGCCCCCGAAGCGCCGTTTGCGCGCCGCGAATTCCTGCAGGCTCTGGGCAAACACCTCGCGGGTGAAGTCGGGCCACAACTCGTCCCGGAAGACCAGCTCGGAGTACGCGGACTGCCACAGCAGGTAATTGGAGGTGCGGACCTCGCCGCTGGTTCGGATGATCAGATCGGGGTCGTGCATGTCGGGCGCGTACAGGTTTTGGCGAAACTCTTCCTCGGTGCTGCCCGTAAAGGTTCGCGCTGCGTCGACGATCTCCGCTCTCCCGCCGTAGTTAAAAGCCACGCAGAAGGTCATCCGGGTGTTGTTCCGGGTCAGCTGCTCGGCCCACTCCATCTTCTCCACCAGCGCCGGATCCACAGGCGCCGTGCGGCGGCCGATGAAGCGGATCCGCACGTTCTGCTCGTGCAGCTCGGGGACCTCGCTCTGCACGCGGAGCATGAACATCCCCATCAGCGCCGAGACCTCGGCCGGGGACCGGTTCCAGTTCTCGGTCGAGAACGAGTACACCGTCAGCTCCTCGATCCCGAAGTCGGGTGCGTCCCTGACTCGTTCGGTGACCCGGTCGGCCCCCGCCTCGTGGCCGACGATCACCGGCAGGCCGCGCTGCTGCGCCCAGCGACCGTTGCCGTCGGTGATGATCGCGACGTAGTGCGGGCCAGAGTTGTCGTCGTCCGGCTCAGTGCCCACGGCACTAGACCTCGAGGATGTCGGCTTCCTTGTGCTCGAGGATCTCGTCGAGCTCGTGGATCCGTGCGTCGGTGACCTTTTGCAACTCCACCTCGGCGCGATGCTCCTCGTCGGATCCGGTCTCCCCGGCGTCCTTCAGCTCACGCAGATCGTGCATCACGTCGCGCCTGACGTTGCGGATCGCCACCCGGCCCTCCTCGGCGATGTGGCGGACCACCTTGACCAGCTGCTTGCGGCGCTCCTCGGTCAGCTCGGGGACCACCAGGCGGATCACGTTGCCGTCGTTGGACGGCGTGAGACCGATGTCGGACTCGAGGATCGCCCGCTCGATGGCTTTGATCGAGGTCTTGTCGTACGGCTGAATCGTCAGCATCCGCGCCTCGGGAGCATTGATCGTGGCCAGCTGCTTGAGCGGCGTGAGTGCCCCGTAGTAATCGACGTTGATCCGGTCCAGCAGCGCGGGGCTGGCGCGCCCGGTCCGGACCGAACCGAACTCGTGGCGAATCGCGTCGACCGACTTGGCCATCCGCTCTTTGCCATCTTCGAGCAACAGGTCGATCGTCTCGTCGTTCATGTCTTAACCAGCGTTCCGACGCGTTGCCCGGACACTATCTTGTCGATGTTGCGGCCGTCGGCCATGTTGAAGACGATGATCGGCAGGTTGTTGTCCATGCACAGGGCGAAGGCCGTCGAGTCCATCACCTGGAGACCGCGCGTGAGCGCTTCCTTGTGGGTGATCTCCGGGATGAACTGGGCACTGGGGTCCTTGGCCGGATCGGCCGTGTAGACGCCCTCCACCCCGTTCTTGGCCATCAGCACCACCTCGGCGTGCACCTCGGCCGCGCGCAGCGCGGCGGCGGTATCGGTGGTGAAGAACGGATTGCCGGTCCCGGCGGCGAAGATCACGATCCTCCCCTTCTCGAGGTGGCGCATCGCACGCCGCCGGATGTAGGGCTCGGCGACCTCGGAGATCGTGATGGCCGACTGCACGCGGGTGACGATGTCCTCCTTCTCGAGCGCGTCCTGCAG
>JALYXK010000004.1 GCA_030947145.1 Actinomycetota bacterium | reverse complement strand
CCCGCGCCCGGCGCGGACTCACGCTCGCCGGGCTGGCGGGCTCGCTGCTCGGCGCCGCGGTGTTCGCCGACGTGGCCCGCAGTCCGGTCTGCCCCGGGGCCAATGACAACCTCACCGCGGTGGCGGTGCTGGTCGGGCTGGCCGAGCGGCTGGCGACGGAACCGATTCCGGGGCTGCGCGTGCTGCTGGTCTCCTGCGGCGCCGAGGAGGTGATCCAGGGCGGAATCTACGGCTTCGCGGCCCGCTACTTCCCGTCGCTGCCGCGGGAGCGCACGTGGTTCCTGAACCTGGACACCGTCGGCTCGCCGAAGCTGGTCCTCTTGGAGGGCGAGGGGCCCGTAGTGATGGAGGATTACCCCGACATCACCTACCGCGACCTCGTCGCGCGCACCGCCGGCCGCGCGGGCGCATCGCTACGGCGGGGGATGCGCTCTCGCAACTCGACCGACGCGGTGATCCCCAGCCGCGCCGGCTATCCGACCGCGACGCTGACCTCGATCGATCGCTACAAGGCGCTGTCGAATTACCACAAGATGTCCGACACGCCGGAGAACGTCGACTACCTCACCGTCGCCCAGGCGCTGACGGTCAGCGAGGCCGTGGCCCGCGAGCTGGCCGGAAACCCCTGGATCGGCCGCTGACCGACTTACGGACCCGGCGCTCGGATAGGCTCGCCCGCGATGCCGCTCGCCGCCGAGCTCGACCTTCCGATGTTCGACCACACCGACCCCTCCCTCCGCGGGGAGCGCTTCCGCGAGGCGATGGCGGGGGTGGCCGGCCACGACGGCTGGCTCGCGGCGTGCCCGTTCGGCTTCCTGGTGCTCGATCGCGAGGCCGGCGAGCTGTTCCTGCGCACCAAGCAGGCCGTGTTCCCGGGTCTGACGATCGCCGAGCTGTTCTCGATCTCCGACGGCCCCCTCTACGAAGAGATCGTCAAGAACATCATCAACATCAACGGCGACGATCACCGCAGGCTGCGCAACCTGGTCAATCCCGCGCTCGCCCCCCGCGCCGTCGACCGTTACCGCCCGGCGATGCGGTCCTTCCTGGACGAACTGCTGGCCGGTCTGCCCGCCGACGGCCGCTGTGATTTCATCGCCGCGTTCGCCAAGCCCTACCCGTCGCTGGTGATCGCCGCGGTGATGGGCGCCCACCGCGACGACGCGCCCCGCCTGCATCACTGGTCGGGCTGGATCCAGCGCCAGTTCGACGCCACCAGCCTGCTCTCGGAACGGGCGCTGATCGAGGCGGCGGTGGCCGAGTTCTACGAGTACGAGAAGGCGCTGATCACGCGTCGGCGGGGCGACCCCGGGGATGATCTGATCTCGGCGCTGATCTCGGCGGAGCAGGAGGGCGACCGGCTCAGCGACGACGAGTTGCGCAACCTCGTGCTGAACATCCTGGTGGGCGGCGTCGACACCAGCCAGAGCCAGCTTGCCCACGCGATCCGGCTGCTCGCCGATCAGCCGGACCAGTGGGAGTTGCTGCGCGGAGATCCCCGGGGCCTGGCCCTGGCCGCGGTCGACGAGACGCTGCGCTACGAGCCGATCACGCCGTTCACCGCCCGGATCACCACCGGCGAGATCGTGCACCGCGGCGTGAGCTTCCCGCCCGGTTCGATCGTGCTGGTCTCGGCCTGGCACGCCAACCGCGAGGGCCTCGAGCCCGACGAGTTCGACATCACCGCCGATCGGGGCGGCGCCCGCGTGCTCACCTTCGGCGCCGGGATCCATTACTGCGTCGGCGCCAACCTGGCCCGCGCGGAGATGCAGGAGGCGCTGGCCTTCCTGGCCGAGCGGGTTCGGTCGGTCAGGCTGGACGGCGAGCCGGAGTTCGGCACCCCGTCGGGGATCTACGGCTTGGAGAAGCTGCCGGTCCGCTTCGAGCTCGACGCCGGCTAGGCGGCTGAGCCGACCGCGGCCAGGCGGGGAGCCGCGGCGACCGCATCGGCCGAGCGCCACAGGGCGTCGTCGCCGAGCTGCTCGCGCACCGCTTCGCCGGCCGCGACGAGCTCCATCAGCGCACGCTCGGCGGCCTCGCGATCGACGGGGTCGTTGCCTTCGGCCATCAGCGCCGCGACCTCCTGCGTGGTCAGCCCATCGCCGAAGAACTCGAGCAACGGCGCCGGGGTCTCGGGCGGCGGCCGGCGATCCAACGTCGGATCGATGTTGGCGATCAGGATGTCGTAGGCCTCGACCGGCTGGAAGCCGCCGGCCACCAGCCGCAGGCCATCGCGCTCGAATACCACCGACGGGGCGGTGAAGCGCACCGGGCCGTCGCTGGTCGCGGTCTTGCCCTGGGCCTCGGCGGCCGAGCCCGCCGCCGTCCGCGTCTCGGCGCGATCGGCGTCATAGGCCTCGGTCACCTCGGGTGAGTCGAGCGAGGCGACGATCGCCGCCGCGTCGATCCTCGGCACGGAGGCCAGCACCGACTCGAGCTGACCGTCGTCGTCGAGCACCAGCGCGGTGGTGAAGTTCGCCAGCTGAAGAGCCCGGAACACCTGCCACTCGCTCCCGGGACTGGCCAGCCGAGCCGCGGCGATCGCCCGGCAGGCTCGGGCGGTGGCGCTCACGCGCGCCTTCGGCGCCGGGGCGAAGGGCATTCCGTAGCGGCGGCGGAACTGCAGCTGGCCGAGCGCTCCGCGCAGCGGGGTGTAGCCGCGGGCCACGTACTGGGAGGCGTCCTCGGTCAGGCCGATCACCACCAGACGCCAGTCGAGCTGATCGCCATAGCGCCACTCGATCACTCGCAGCGCCGGACTCTCGGAGTAGGCCCACGGGCAGGCTGGGTCGCTGTACAGGGTCACTGAGATCGGACGGTTGATGCCTCAATTATATGCACGAGCTCGCCTCCGCCTCGTCTGGCCCCGCCGTCGCCGCTGTCTTCCGCGCCGCTCAACAGCTCCGCGGCGCTGTGAACCGCGGCCCCGGTGAAGCCGCTGGCCCGTAGCTGGTCCTCCGCCTGCGCGGCGCTTTCGAAGTGCAGATGCACCCGGCCCTTGACGAACGCCGACAGCGCCGTCCGGAACGCCCGCACGTAGATCGTCTGTTGCTCGCCCAGGTGCAGGTCGGAGAAGTAGCGGCCATCGGGAAAGCGCTGCAGAACCCCGGCGAACCGCTCCCAGATCCCGATCAGCGACGCGTGGTCCAGGTAGCCGAGCAGGCCCTCGGTGATGATCCCCACCCCCCGGTCCAGCTCCAGCGCGTCCGCGAGCGCCGCCAGGCTGGTCGGCCCGTCCTCACGCAGGGCGTCGAGCTCCTGCACGCGGTGGGTATCGCTGAGCGAGCCGATCTGGGCCAGCGCCTCCCGCTTGCGGGCGATCATTCCCGGCAGGTCGGTCTCGATATAGGTCAGCCGCGACCCGTATAGGTTCGCGAAGCGCCAGCCGCGCGGGGAGAGTCCGCAGGCCACCTCGATCACCTGGCTGACCGCGCCGGAGTCGATCGCGCCCTCCAGCGCGGTGTCGATGGCGCGGTGTCGCGCGAGCAGATAGCGCTCGAGCGAGACCCCGGTGAGCGGTCCGCTGAGCGTCATCACCGGCCGCAGCGACTCGTAGAGGACGCGGCCCTCGCGCGTCTGCAGGCGGGGGTGGGAGAGGCCGTTGCGCGCCCACACATACCCGGTGTAGTGGGCCGTCGGGCCGATCGATTCCGATCCGCTGCCTGCCATCGGCGGATCCTATGTGCTGATCCGCGCCGCGCTCAGTCGAGCGCGGCGGCGAGGCGATCGAGCAGCTCGGCCTGTGCGGGGTTGATCCGCTCGCGGGCGATGGCCAGCGGGAACCACTGGGCACGGTCGACTTCCGGGAACGCGCTGATCCGGCCCGAGCGCGGCGGCCACTCGAGCTCGAACGTGTTGCTGTGCACCGTGTCGACGTCGAGCTCCCCGGCCTGGGCCCAGGCGCTGACGCGCTTGCCCGAGCGCTGCCGGATCTGGCCCAGGTCCAGCGGCTCCCCGGCCGGGAGGGCGCTGCCCAGCTCTTCCTGGAACTCGCGGCGGGCAGCGCTCAGCGGCTCCTCGCCCTCCTCGTACTCGCCCTTGGGGATCGACCACGCGCCGACGTCCTTGCGCGCCCACAGCGGCCCGCCGGGATGCACGAGCAGGACCTCGAGCCCGTCGTCGCCCACGCGGTAGAGCAGGATCCCCGCACTCGCTGCCACGCCTTCAGCGTAGTTGCAACTCGTAGCGCTGGTAGGTGATCGGCCGGCCCCAATCCGTGCGCTCGCGCTCGGAGACGACGCGGAAGCCGGCGGCCCGGTAGATCCGAGCGGCCACCGACAGCGCGCCGAAAGTCTCGAGCTCGAGCTCGGCCAGGCCGGCGGTCCGGGCCTGCGCCAGCAGTTCCGCAATCAGCCTGCGCCCGAGCCCGCGACCGCGTAGCGAACGGTCGAGCACGAACCAGCGCACCCGCCCGGCGCCCGACGACTCGACCGTCAGGGCAAGCGAGCCGGCCAGCTCACCGGCCGGCTCGATCAGCCAGACCGCGCCGGTCGTCCGTGGCCAGCCGCGCGCGGCGGCCTCGCGCACGCCGGCGGCCACCCCGGAGACGAACTCATCGTTCATCCCGAACTCTTGTTGATAAACGCGGCGGTGCAGCTCGGCGATCGCCGCCGCGTCGCCGCTGCGCAGCTCTCGGCGGATCACCACCTCATCGGTCACCGGGTCGGAGGCTCGGGTCAGCATCCGGTCCAGTGTGACGGGCTCAATTCATCCCGGCAAGACAATTGTCGGATCGGACTGTTCTGGAAATAAGATGAATGTCAGAGTCATGGAGATCCGCCAGCTCCGATATTTCGAGGCCGTCTCGCGCCATCGGCATTTCACCCGGGCGGCCGAGGAGCTCCACATCGCACAGTCGGCGCTCTCGCACCAGGTGCGCCGGCTCGAACGCGAGCTGGGGATCGAGTTGCTGCATCGCACGACGCGCTCGGTCGAGCCGACCGAGGCCGGAGTCCTGGTCGCGGCTCGAGCGCGCACCATCCTTGACGCGGCCGACCTGCTGCGGGGCGAGGTCGACGAGCTGCGCGGCCTGGTGCGCGGACGGCTCACCGTCGGCGCGCTGCTGTTCGGCGGCCGGCTCGACATTCCCGCGCTCCTGGCCAGCTTCACCTCGAGCTTCCCCCAGGTCGAAGTGGGTCTGCGGGAGGGCACCGTTCAGCGGATGGTCGACGGCCTCCGGGACGGCAGCATCCACCTGGCGTTCGCCCTCGAGGCCGAGCCGCCGGGATGGCTGGACCGGCTCGAGCTCTCGACCGAGGAGCTGGCCGTCGTGATGGCGCCGGGCCACCGGCTGGCCGCCCGGCAGCCACTGCGCCTGGGCCAGCTCACCGGTGAGCCGCTGATCGCCTTCGAGTCCGGCTCCTCGGTGCGTCAGCTCGTCGATCGGGCGCTGCTGGCCGCCGGTGCCGAGCCCCGGATCGCGCTCGAGGGCAACGACCTCGCGCTGGTGCGATCTCTGGTGGCGCAGGGGATCGGGCTGGCGATCCTGCCCCGCTCCTTCGCCGAGCTGCCCGGCCCGCCGGTCGCGCTGCGGCCGTTGCGTCCGACGCTCCGCATGACCGTGGCCCTTTGGTGGCGCCGCGACCGCCACCTCTCGCCGGCCGCGCGGGCGTTCGTCGAGTTCGCCCGCGCCCACCGGCCGCCGGCCGACGCCTGATCGTCTCCGCGCTGGTGAGAGCGCGGGCCGCCCAAGCTAGCTAAATTGACCGACGCGATGACCGAGGTACAGCTGAATTGAAAAAGCTCGCGAAATGGTGCTTCAACCACAAGTTCGTGGTGATCGGCGTGTGGGTGGTGGCCGCCATCGGCCTGAACGCGATCGAGGGGAGCGTGGGCAGCGCCTACAAGGACGACTTCAAGCTCCCGCACACCGACAGCTTCGACGCAATCCGGCTGCTGCAGAACAACGTTCCGAAGGCCTCGGGCGATTCCGACCAGATCGTGATCGCCGCCAAGTCGGGGTCGATCTCCGATCCCGCCGTGCGCGCCCGGGTGCAATCACTGCTGGCCGGGATCGCCCAGCGCCCGCACGTCAGCTCGGTGGACAGCCCGTACACCGCGACTCACCAGGTCTCCACTTCCGGCCGGATCGCCTATGCCGGCGTGACCTTCGACGTGCAGTCGAACAAGCTCTCCAACTCCGCCTCAAAGGCGTTTGTCAAGCAGGTCACGGGCGCCTCCAGTGGAAACGTCGAGTTCGAGGTCGAGGGTCAGATCGCCCAGCAGGGCAACCAGGACA
>JALYXK010000001.1 GCA_030947145.1 Actinomycetota bacterium | reverse complement strand
GCCCCGAAGCGCTCGACGCCGCTTGGGAGCGCCACGCGATCGACCGCCGGTGCAACTCGATCGCCGACGCGGTCCGCGACGCCGAGGCGGCGTTCGTGGCGGTGCCGGTCGGCGTGCAGCCCGAGGTGGTCGGCGCGGTGCTGGCCGCCGCGCCCGCGGAGTGCGTCGTAAGCGATGTCGGCTCGACCAAACGTGCCGTGGTTGCGGCCCACGACGATCAGCGCTTCGTCGGCGGGCACCCACTGGCCGGGGCCGAGACCTCGGGGGTGCAAAACGCTCGAGCCGATCTTTTCGACGGCGCGGTGTGGTACCTGACGCCGACCCCGCGCACCTCGGGCATCCACTACCAACGGCTCCATCGCATGCTCACCACGCTGGGGGCACGACCGGTGGCGATCGAGGCCGAGACCCACGACACGATCCTGGCGCTGGTCTCCCACCTGCCCCACGTTTTGGCCAACGTGCTTGTCGCCCAGGCCGCTCACACGCTGGCCGCCGGCGGGGAACGCCTCCCCGCCACCGGGCCCAGCTTTCGCGACGCGACCCGCGTGGCCGGCGCCTCGAGTGCGATCTGGACCGACATCTACCTGAGTAACCGCGACGCCCTGGCGGCGCAGCTCGACGAGACGATCGAGCGGCTCGAGCTGGTTCGCCGGGCCCTGACCGCCGGCGATGCCCAGGCGATCGCCAGCTGGAACGACGACGCCGCCTTCGACCGCCGCCGGCTGCTCGAGGCAGAGCTCGTCGGCGGAGAGCTCTGCGAGCTGCGGGCGGCCGTCCCGAACCGGCCCGGCGTGATCGCCCAGCTCGCCCTCGAGCTCGGCCGGGCCGGGGTCAACATCGCCGACATGGCCCTGTATCCGGCGGCGGACATGCGGGAAGGGGTCGTGGCGTTTTGGATCGCCGGCGCGAGCACGGCCGACCGTGCGGTGCAGATCATCCAGGACCTCGGCTTCCCGGTGGCGCGCGCATGAACCAGCGCTTCGATCCTTCCGGGCCGCTGCGCGGCAGCGTGCAGATCGCGGCGGACAAGTCGATCTCCCATCGCGCCGCGATCATCGGCGCGATGGCCTCCGAGCCGATGCAGATCTACGGCTTCCTCGACGCGCAGGACACCAACTCGACGCTGGCCGCGGTGCGCGCGGTCGGGGCGATCGTCGCAGCGCGGGACGGCGTGCTCACCATCCGGGGCTGCGGCCTGCGCAACGCCCAGCCGCCGGCGGGACCGATCGACGTCGGCAACGCCGGCACTTTGCTGCGGCTCCTGCCCGGCTGGCTCGCCTTCCAGCAGGACCAGCAGTTCACGCTCGACGGCGACGATTCGATCCGCCGGCGCCCAGTCGACCGGATCGCCGAGCCGTTGCGGCTGATGGGGGCGAGGATCGACGCCCGCGACGGTCGCTTCCCGCCCTTCACGATCGACGGCACGGCGCTGCACGGGATCGAGTACGCCCTTCCCGTGGCCAGCGCCCAGGTGAAGTCCTGCGTGCTGCTGGCCGGTCTGGTCACCGATGGCACGACCGTGCTCGAGCCGATCCCCACCCGCGATCACACCGAGCGGATGCTGCTCCGGGCCGGCGCGCCGGTGCGGCGCGAGTTGAGTCCGGAGCTCGGCTTCCGCACGATCGTCGGCAACGCGGAAGCGCTCGAGCTCGAGCAGCTGGTGGTGCCGGGCGATTTGTCCTCGGCGGCGTTCCTGATCGCCGCCGGCGTGCTGGTGTCCGGCTCGCGGCTGCTGCTCGAGGGCGTGGGCGTCAACTGGACCCGGACCGGTTTCCTGCGAATCCTCGAGCGGATGGGGGCGATCGTGATCGGCGACCTCGAGCCATCGGGCACGTTCAGCGACCACGAGCCGATCGCCGACCTCGACATCCGCCACGGGCCGATCGAGGCCACGGTCGTCCCGGCCGACGAGGTGCCCCTGGCCATCGACGAGCTTCCATTGGTTGCGCTGCTGGGCTGCTTCGCCGAGGGGGAGACGATCGTGCGCGGCGCCGCCGAGCTCCGGGTCAAGGAGTCCGACCGCATCGCCACCGTCGTCGACGGTCTGCGCGGGCTCGGCGCCGACATCGACGCGGCCCCCGACGGATTCGTCGTGCGCGGGACCGGCGGGCTGCGCGGCGGGCGGATCGAGGCGCACGGCGACCATCGCCTGGCCCTGCTCGGCGCGGTCGCCGGGCTGGCCTCGCGCGAAGGCGTCGAGGTGGTGGGAATGGAGGCCGCTGCGGTCTCCTATCCGAGGTTCGCCGAAGACGTAGCCGGGCTGGTGCGCTGATGGTGATCGCCATCGACGGTCCCGCCGGAGCGGGCAAATCGACGGTGGCCCGGGCGGTGGCTGCAGCGTTGGGCTTCACCTACCTGGATAGCGGGGCGATGTACCGCTGCGTGGCGCTGGCGGCGCTGCGCCGAGGCCTCGAGCCGGGCGTAGTGGCCCCGACGGTGAAGCTCGACCTGAGCGAGCAGGTGCGACTCGACGGCGAGGACGTCACCGCGCAGATCCGTTCGCCCGAGGTCTCCGAAGCGGCCTCCCGCGCCGCCTCGGACCCCGCCGTGCGCCAGGCCATGGTGGCCGAGCAGCGGCGCCTGATGTCCGCCGGCGATTGGGTGGCCGAGGGCCGAGACATCGGCTCCGTGGTCGTCCCCGACGCCGCGGTCAAGGTGTTCCTCACCGCCGATCCCGCCGAGCGCGCGCGCCGCCGGGCCACCGAGATCGGCGCCGATCCGGCCACCGTCCTGTCCGAGCAGACGATCCGCGACCAGCGCGACCAGACCCGCGAGCACTCACCGCTGGCCCCCGCTCCGGGGGCGGTGAAGCTCGACACCACGGGCCTCAGCCTCGAGGAGGTCGTGGCCCGCATCGTGACCCTGGCCCGGCGCTGAGCGCACCCGCCCGGCGGCTGCTGGGAATCGATCGTCTAGCCTGGCTCCGCCGTGAAAATCGCAATCGTCGGATATCCCAACGTGGGCAAGTCGTCGCTGGTCAACCGCCTCACCGAGTCGCGGGAGGCAGTCGTGCACGAGCGTCCCGGCATCACGCGGGACCGCAAGGAGCTCCATACCGACTGGAACGGGCGCCGGCTGACGCTGGTCGACACCGGCGGCGTCGACCTCGAGGAGCACGACGACCTGGCTCGGCAGATCCAGGAGCAGGCGCGGGCGGCGCTGGCCGATGCCGACCTGGCGGTACTGGTCGTGGACGCCCGGGCGGGCCTGCGTCCGGGCGACCTCGAGGTGGCGGACCTGCTCCGCCGCGCCTCCGTGCCGGTGATCGTCGCCGCCAACAAGATCGACTCGGTCAAGGACATGGCGCTCACCGCCGAGTTCCACGGGCTCGGCCTGGGGGACCCGATCGCCGTTTCGGCCGCGCAGGGCCTGGGCACCGGCGACCTGCTCGACCGGATGGTCGAGCTCGGTCCGGCGCAGGACGCCGAGCCCGGCGCGGAGGATCCGATCAAGCTGGCCGTGATCGGACGGCCGAACGTGGGCAAGTCCTCGCTGGTCAACCGCTTCCTCGGCTCGGAGCGAGTGATCGTCTCCGACGTGGCCGGCACCACCCGCGACGCGATTGACCTGCCGATGCGCTTCGAGGACCACGAACTGGTGTTGGTGGACACCGCCGGGCTGCGCCGGCAGGCCAAGGTGGGGGAGTCGGTCGAGTACTACACGGCGCTGCGCTCGCGGCGGGCGGCCGAGCGCGCCGATGTGGCGCTGGTGGTCTGCGACGCCTCGGAGGGCGTCACGGCGCAGGATCTGCGCGTGGCCGACCTGGCCATGACCAGCGGCTGCGCCACCGCGCTGGTGCTGAACAAGTGGGACATAGCCGAGCAGGAAGGACCGAGCGATCTGGATCACGAGCGGGCCCGGGTCAACCAGAAGCTGCGCCAGCGCCCCCGCGTGCTGACCGCCAGCGCGCTCACCGGGCGACACGTCGAGCGCCTGCTGGTCGAGGCGGTCAGCCTGGCCGAGCGCCGGCGAGGACGGATTCCCACCCCGCAGCTGAACCGTTTCCTCTCCGAGGTGGTGGCCGCGCGCCAGCCGCCGTCGGGGGGCGGTCGGACCGGGCACCGCCTGAAGCTGCTGTTCATGACCCAGACCCAGGAGCGGCCGCCGCGCTTCTCGATCCAGGTCAACTCGCACGCGTTCGTCACCCGCAGCTACGCGTTCTACGTCGAGAACCGGATGCGCGAGCGCTACCACCTCGAGGGGATTCCCCTGATCATCGACTTCGTCGAGCGCAACGAGCGGCGCGGTGATCTGCGCCCGCGGGGTGCCGCGGCGTGAGGCTGCGCCGGCGGCGCGTGTGGGCCGCTAGCCTCGCGCTCGGACAGCTGCCCGGTCGCCGGGCGGCGGCGCTCGGCTCCGCGCTGATCCTGGCTCTGGCGATCGCCGGCTGCGGCTCTGGAAGCTCGGGCCCCGCCGACGGAGCGGCGAAGGTGACTCCCGCCGACGCGCTGGCCTACGTGAACCTTTCGCTCGATTCCGGCCGGCCGGCGGTGGCTCAGGCGCTCAAGCTGGCCAAGCGCCTCCCGAATTACGGGCTCGCTGTGGCCGCGCTCCAGACCCGGCTGGGACTCCTGGCCGGCGGCTCCGCCTCGGGCGCCTTCGGGTCATCGGTCAAACCGTGGCTGGGGAACGAGGCCGCGATCGCGCTGCTCAGCGCTCCCACGGCGACGCCGGCTTCGCTGCTGATGCTCGACGTGCGCGACCGCGGCCAGGCTCAGGCCTTTTTATCCCGGGCTGGGGCGAGGCGGGCCTCGAGCTACCGCGGCACCCCGCTGCTGCACACGACCACGGGCGGCGCGGCCGCGTTCGTGAGTCACTTTCTGGTGCTGGGACAGGACGCCAGCGTCCGCGACGCCGTCGACGTGGCCGGCGGGCACGTACCGTCGCTGGCGGCCAGCACCACCTACCAGGACGCGGCGGCGGGCCAGCCGGACGATCGCGTGCTCGATGCCTACGCCTCGGCCTCGGGCGTGCGCGTGCTCGCCGGCCTGCGCGGCTTCCCCGGTGCGCTCGGCCAGCTGATCTACCAGCCGGCTCTGAGCGGGGTCTCGATCGCGGTCTCCCCCGCCGATAACGGCGCCCGGGTGCGGATTCACAGCGCGCTGGACAGCTCGCTGCTGCGGGTCAGCGCGCCGGCCGGCCCCTCGTTCAAGCCATCGCTCGCGCAGGCCATCCCCTCGGGTGCGGTGCTGATGCTCGAGGTCGCCGGTCTGTCCCGAATCGCTCCCCGGATACTGAGCGCCGGCGCGGCCGGCGGGGTGGCGGGCCAGGTCGGTCCCCTGCTCGGGAGGCTCGGCAAGGCGCTGGCCTCCGAGGGCGTCAACGTCAGCAGCCTGCTCTCCCTGTTCGGGGGCGAGACGGCCGTCACGATCACCTCGAGCTCGAGCAAGCCGGCGCTTCTGATCGTGGCTCGGACCGCCCACGAGCAGCAGGTCAGGACGCAGCTGGCCGCCCTCGAGATCCCGCTCGAGCAGCTGTTCCCGCCGGCGGCCGCGGGTCCGGGCCAGGCTCCCGCATTCACCGACCGCCAGGTGGCCGGCGTCACGATCCACCAGCTGGGGCTGGCGCCGGGGCTCGAGCTCGACTACGCGGTGAACAATGGCCTCCTGCTGGTCTCCACCGGCGGCACCGCGATCATCTCGGCCGTGCGGCATCCGCGGTCGCTGGCGGACGACCCCAGGTTCCGGGCCGCGCTCCCGGGCGTCCCGGAAAAGGCGACCTCGCTACTCTTTCTCGACTTCAGCCAGCTCCTCAGCCTCGGCGAACAGACAGGATTGACGAAGAGCGCGCAATTCCGGGCTCTGCGTCCCGACCTCCAGCGGATCCGCGCTGTCGGTCTTACATCAACGAGGGGGGAGGCCGACTCTACCGCGGAGCTGTTCCTCCAAATCCCATGACCGCCATGTCCGATAACGAGTATCTGTTCACCTCCGAGTCCGTGACCGAGGGCCACCCCGACAAGATCGCCGACCAGATCTCCGACGGCGTCCTCGACGCCGTGCTGCGCGACGACCCCACCGGTCGGGTCGCCTGCGAGACGCTGGTCAACACCGGCCTGGTCGTGGTCTCGGGCGAGATCACCACCGAGACCTACGTCGACATCCAGGAGATCGCGCGCGAGACGATCAGGAAGATCGGCTACACCGATGCCCTCTACGGCTTCGACTACCACACCTGCGCCGTGCTCAACGCGATCGACAAGCAGTCGGCGGACATCGCCCAGGGCGTCGACGCGGCCTACGAGACCCGCACCGTGGCCGGCGGAGACGACGAGCTCGATGTCGCCGGAGCCGGCGACCAGGGGATGATGTTCGGCTACGCGTCCAACGAGACCGACGAGCTGATGCCGCTGCCGATCGCGCTGGCGCACAAACTGGCCAAGCGGCTGGCCGACGTCCGCAAGGCCGAGATCGTCCCCTACCTGCGCCCGGACGGCAAGACGCAGGTCTCGGTCCGCTACGTCGACGGCAAGCCGGTGTCGATCGAGAAGCTCCTAATCTCAACCCAGCACCGCGAGGGCGCGGAGTCGCTGGTCAAGGAGGATCTGTGGGAGCACGTGGTCGAGCCGGTGCTACCCGACGATCTCTACGACCCCAGGGCGCTGAAGAAGGAGTTTCTGGTCAACCCAACCGGTCGCTTCGTGATCGGCGGACCGATGGGCGATTGCGGCCTGACCGGCCGCAAGATCATCGTCGACACCTACGGCGGCATGGCCCGCCACGGCGGCGGAGCGTTCTCGGGCAAGGACCCCTCGAAGGTGGATCGCTCCGCGGCCTACGCCGCTCGCCACGTGGCCAAGAACGTCGTCGCCGCCGGACTGGCCGACCGGGCCGAGGTTCAGGTCGCCTACGCGATCGGCGTCGCCCACCCGGTCTCGGTCATGGTCGAGACGTTCGGCACCGAGAAGATCGGCCGCGGCCAGATCCTCGAGCTGATCTCCAAGCACTTCGACCTGCGTCCCGGGGCGTTCCGCGAGTATCTGCGGCTGCACCGTCCGATTTACCAGAAGACCGCTGCCTATGGCCACTTCGGCCGCGACGACAACGACTTCACCTGGGAGCGGACCGAAAAGGCCGACGCGCTGCGCGCCGACGCCGGACTCGACGCCGGCGCCGCCAGCGGCCCAGCCGGCGATGGTTAGGGCCGCGGGCTGCCGGAGATCTGCTGCTGGGCCCGGTCGACGGTGCGCACGATCGAGTGCGGGTCGGCCACCCCGCGGAACTTGAAGTCGTACTCGGCACCGGCCGCGGTGTCGAAATCGACCGTGCCGATCCGCAGCATCCGCTCGAGCATCGTCTGGGTGTAGTTCACGTTCTGCACGCGGTCGAGGCGGGTCTCCTGCAGATCGCGAGACAGCAGGCCGCAGTCGATGGTCAGCCGCCGGCTGCTGATCGTGTAGGTCGTGCGGATCCGGGTGATCAAGCCGACCACCAGCACGAGCAGGTAGACGACCAGCACCGCGACGATCACCAGGCCGATGTCGACCTGGTGCGAGCCCACCCGCGTGGCGATGCCGACCATCGCTCCGGCGATCACCGCCACCACCAGACCCTTGAGGTAGAAATCGAGCATCGATCGCCACGACGGGTGGCCGTGGAAGAAGACCTGCTCGCCGGGCTCAGGGTCCACGGCGGCCAGGGTAACAGCGCGCGGCCGCCGGCCGTGCGTTCTGGCGCGGGCCCATCAACCGTCATCCTGGCCGCGCTCTACCCTCCCCGAGCCGCCATGAACGCGTCCACTTCCAGATCGTGATCGCCCGGGTCCGGCCGCTCACCCGGACCCGCGCGGTCAAGGGGTTGTTCGACTACCGGCTGGCCGCCGATCAAGCGGAGGTCAGGGTCGGCTCGCTGCTGCGCGTCCCGTTCGGCCGACGCCGCGAGCTCGCGGTGGTGGTCGAGCTGGCCACGCGCTCCGAGCTCGAGCCCGAGCGTCTGGCTCAACCCGATGCCGTGCTGGCCACCGGGATCCCCGCCGATCTTGTGGCCCTGGCCGAATGGATGGCCCGCGAGTACTGCTCGACTCCGGCCCGGGCCCTCGGGCTCGTGCTGGCCCCCGGCGTCGCCGAGGGGATGCGCTCCAAGCGGGTGCTCGTGGCCGGGCTGACCGACGCGGGCCGGGCGGCGCTCGGCGGCGCGGCGAAGCTGACCGACAATCAGCTGGCGACCCTCCAGACCCTGGCCCGCGACGGCCCGACGGTCGCAGCCCGACTCGGGACGCCCGGCCTGCGCCGGCTCGAGGGTCGCGGTCTGGTCACGCTCAGGGGCGCGACGCAGCGCCGGCGTCCCGCGCGGCACCGGGTCGGCACGGCCAGCGGGAGCCCACCGCGGCTGACGGGCGAGCAGCAGGTCGCTATGGACACCGTGCTCGGGGCGCTGGCTGCGCCGCCGGATCGGCGTGAGTGCGGACATTTTCTCCTTCACGGAGTCACCGGGTCGGGTAAGACGGAGGTCTATCTCCGGGCGGTCGAGGCGACGCTGGCCGCCGGTCGGGGGGCGATCGTCCTGGTACCCGAAATCGCGCTGACGCCGCAGGCGCTGTCGCGGTTCGAGGCCCGCTTCGGCGACGTCGTGGCCGTTATCCACTCGGGGCTCGGGCAGGGCGAGCGCTTCGACGAATGGCTGCGGGTCGCGCGCGGGGAGGCCCGCGTCTGCGTCGGACCCCGGTCGGCCGTGTTCGCGCCGATGCCCGAGATCGGGTTGATCGTGGTCGACGAGGAGCACGAGAGCTCCTACAAGCACGAGGGCGACCCCCGCTACGACGCGCGCGCCGTGGCCGAGCGCCGGGCCGCCGAGCACGGTGCGGTGCTGCTGCTGGGCAGCGCCACGCCGCGCCCCGAGAGCATGCTCGGAGTCCGGCGGCTGCGACTGCGCGAGCGGGTCGACGGCCGCCCGCTGCCGCCTGTGGAGATCCTCGACATGCGCGGCCAGCACCACCCGCTTCACCCGGACACGCGGGCGGCGCTGTCGAACCTGAAGCGCGCCGGGGGCAAGGCGATCGTGCTGCTGAACCGGCGCGGGTGGTCGAACTTCCTCTCCTGCCGCTCTTGCGGCCAGGTATGGATGTGCCCCAACTGCGAGGTGGCCCTGGTCCTGCACCGCCGCAGTGGCTTCGTGGCCTGCCACCACTGCGGGCACCACGAGCGGGTCCCCAGCCGCTGCGTGGCCTGCGCGTCGGTGTCCGTCGCCCGCCACGGCGCCGGCACCGAGCGGATCGAGCACGAACTGGTTGCCGCGTTCGGCGATGAGTCGTTTCCGGTGCTCCGCCTCGACGCCGACGCGCCCGGAGTGGACGAGCGCGCGCGGGCGCTCCAGCGCTTCCATGACGCGCCTTCGGCGGTGCTGGTCGGCACCCAGATGGTGGCCAAGGGCCACGATTTCCCCGACGTGGGCCTGGGGATCGTGCTCGACGCCGACCAGACGTTGCGCTTCCCGGACTTCCGCGCCGAGGAGCGGACCTTCTCGCTGGTCACGCAGCTGGCCGGTCGCACCGGCCGCGGCGGCGGGCGTGACGGTCGAATCGACGGCCGCGTGCTCGTGCAGACGCTGGCGCCCGAGGCGCGCTCGATCCGCCTGGCCGCCCGTCACGACGCCGAGACGTTCCTGGCCGGGGAGCTCGAACGGCGCCGGGCGCTGGCCTATCCGCCGTTCGCCACCCTGATCCGGGTCATCTGCTCGGCGGCGGCGGCGGAGGCGGGCGACGCGGGAGCGTTGGCGGCGGCGCTGGGGGAGCGGATCGACCCGCCCGGGGCGATGGTGCTCGGGCCGGCGCCGCTGTTCGCCCTGCGCGGGCGGGCGCGCACCCAGCTGGTGCTCAAGGCCACCGATCGCGGCGCCGCGATCGCCGCGGTGGGCGCTGCGGTGGACGCGCTGGCCGGCTCAGCGGTCGGCCGGGGGGCGAGCGTCAGCGTCGACGTCGACCCCCAGTGAAAGCGCGACGGTTGACCACCGGGCCGGGCCACCCGGCGCTGGTTCGTAAACTCCAGGGGGTGTCCGAAGACGCGTCCGAAGACGCTGAAGATCTCGAGCTCGAGTCGGCCGACGAGGCGGAAGAGGAGGAGCACGAGCTCGACCCGGTGATCGCCGCGCGCCGCGCGGCAGCGCTGTCCCACGTCCGCAAGTTCGGCGACCCGGTGCTGAAGACACGAGCCCGGCCCGTCCACCGCTTTGACGCCGCGCTGCGCGCGGAGGTGCAGGAGATGGGAGCGCTGATGAACGACGCGCTCGGCGTCGGACTGGCCGCCACCCAGGTCGGCGTGCTGCATCGGGTGCTCGTCTATCGCGTCCAGCAGCAGGCGGAGCTTGCGGCCCTGGTCAATCCCGAGATCGAGTGGCGAGGCGGGGAGGAGGAGATCGCCGAGGAGGGCTGCCTCAGCCTGCCCGGCGTGTTGGTCGATGTCGAGCGACCGGTCTACATTCGCGTGCGCGCCCAGAACGAGCACGGGGAGCCGGTGACGATCGAGGCCTCGGGACTGGAGGCGAGGGTGATTCAGCACGAGATCGACCATCTCGACGGCAAGTTGATCATCGACCGCACCAGCCGCGATCAGCGCAAGGAGGCGCTGCGGACGCTGCGCGAGGCCCAGCAGGTGGCCTGAGGGGCCGCCCGGGCAGCACCAGGGCTTCCTCGCCCGCACCACCCCCGTGCGCACCGTCTATCTCGGCACCTCCGAGTTCGCCGCCGGCGTGCTCCGGCGGCTCGCGGATTCGCCCCATCGGCCGCTGCTGGTCCTGACCCGGCCCGACCGCCGGGCCGGGCGGGGCCGGCGGCTGTCTGCGCCCCCGGTCGCGCTCGCTGCCCGCGAGCTGGGGATCGAGCTGGACCAGCCCGAGTCGGTGAACGGCCAGGCCGCCGGCGAGCGGATCGCCGCCGCCCGGCCCGAATGCGTCTGCGTGTGCGCGTTCGGAGCGCTGATCAAGGAGCCGTTGCTCTCCGATTTCCCGATGCTCAACGTTCACCCGTCGCTGCTGCCGCGCTGGCGGGGCGCCGCCCCGGTTGAGCGAGCGATCATGGCCGGCGACGAGCGCACCGGGGTCTCGATCATGCGCGTCACCGCCGGCCTCGACAGCGGTCCGGTATGCCTGCAGGACGACGCCGCGATCGAGCCGCGCGACAACTACGCCACGCTGGCGGGACGGCTGCAGGCGCTGGGCGGCGAACTGCTGGTCCGCGCCCTGGACGCCCCGCCTCCGTTCGCCGAACAGGACGACGCGCTGGCCACCTACGCCGAGAAGATCGGGCCCGAGGACCGTGTGCTCGATCCGGCTCGGCCGGCGGTCGAGCTCGAGCGCGTGGTGCGCGCACTGACGCCGCACATCGGCGCGCACGTGGAGCTCCCCGGAGGCGACCGGTTGCGCGTCCACGAGGCCCGCGCGCTCCCTGACGCGGCCGTGGCGGAGGGAGAGGTCTCTCTCGACGGCACGCGGCCTGTGCTCGGCTGCGTTTCCGGCGCGCTCGAGCTGCTCGTCGTCCAGCCTCCCGGCGGACGTCCGATGAGCGCCGAGGACTACCTGCGCGGGCACCGGAGGTAGGTTTGGCCGAGATCGCGCTCGCGCGGGTCTGCGCGTTCGCCGTCGTGCGCCGCGTGTTCGAGTCGGGCGCGTTCGCCGACCGGGCGCTGCACACCGAGGCCGCCGGGCTCGATCCGCGCGATCGGGCGCTGGCGATGGCCCTGGCCTACGGGACGGTGCAGCGCCGGGCCACGCTCGATCACATCGCCGCGGCCCTGACCTCACGCCCGCCGGCCGAGCTCGACCCGCCGGTCCTGGCCGCGCTGCGGCTCGGGCTGTTCCAGCTGCTGTTCCTCGGCGGGATCGCGGATCACGCCGCCGTCAACGACAGCGTCGAGCTGTGCAAGCGCGCGGGCGGGGGCGGGGCGGCCCTGGTCAACGCCGTCCTGCGTCGGGCCATCCGGGAGGGCCGCGCGCTCCTGCAGGCGCTCGGCGAAGCCACTTCCGCCGACGCGGCGATCCTCCATTCGGTCCCCGAGTTCGTGGCCGAGCTGTGGTGGGAGCAGCTCGGCTCCGAGCGAGCCCGGACGCTGCTGCGCGCGATCAACCAGCCGCCGGAATCGGCGATCCGGGCCAACACCCTGCTGGGTACGCGCACCGAGGTGCTCGAACGCCTCCCGGTGGCGGGGCTCGAGGCGGTCGCGCTGCCGGAGGGGATTCTCGTGCCGGGGGGCTTCGACGCCCACGCCTCCGAACTGTTCCGCGAGGGCAAGATCATGCCCCAGTCGCGCGCGTCGATGCTCGTCGCCCGCGTGCTCGCGCCGCGGCCCGGAGACCGGGTCCTCGACCTGTGCGCCGCCCCCGGGGCGAAGACCACGCATCTGGCCGCGCTGATGGGAGGCCAGGGATCGCTCGACGCCGTCGAGGTCAACCCGCGCCGGGCGGACGGGCTGGAGCGGACGTGCGGGCGGATGGGCGCCGGGTTCGTGAAGGTCCGACGCGCGGACGCGACCGATCTCCACGGTCTGGCCCCGACCCGGGACGCGTCCGCCGTCACGGGGCGCGGTGGTTACGACCGCGTGCTTGTCGACCCGCCGTGCAGCGGCCTCGGGACACTCCAGTCGCGTCCTGACCTGCGCTGGCGCGTGACCCCGCAGCGGCTCGTCGACGTCGCCGAGCTGCAGGCCCGGATCCTCGCCGCGGGCGCGGCCGCGACGGCCCCCGGGGGCTCCCTCGTCTACTCGGTCTGCACCATCTCCGCGGAGGAGGGAGAGCGCCTGGTGGCCCGGTTTCTGGAGGCGAACCCGGAGTGGCACGCCGAGGACCTGCGGGAGCGCTACCCGCAGTGGTCGCATCCGGGCGACCCGCGACATCTGCAGTTGCTGCCCGACCGCGACGGGACCGACGGCTTCTTCATCGCCAGGCTTTCGCGGGCCTGAGCGCGACCAGACCCACGGATCGGGCCACCGTTCGTGACATCCATCGCACGAGTGGTCTTTGGGCCCCCGTTACCCTACGAGGAGACCGTGACTGATTCCGCGTTGAAGCTCGGTCCCGAATGCCCGGGATGTGGGGAGCCTTGGCTGCGCCCGACCGCCTCCGCCGGCCGCTACCGGTGCCTCTACTGCCTGCGCCGATACGAGCTCGTGTCGGTTTGTCCCAACTGCGGCGAACACTCTACGATCGTGCGGATGTCGACCACCGCGATCGTTCAGTGCAATCACTGCAAGGGCAGCATGCTGCAGGCGGTCTGAGCGGGCATGCCCTCAGAACACGATAAGCCCGAGAATTCGCTCCAGCGAATTCTCGCCAGCGCCGAAGGCGTCCGGATCGCCCCGTCGATCCTGTCGGCCGATTTCGCCCGCCTGGGCGCCCAGGTGGCCGACGTGATGGCCGCCGGCGCTCGGGTGATCCACGTGGATGTGATGGATGGGCATTTCGTCCCGCCGATCACCTTCGGCCCGCTGGCGGTCTCGGCGATCGCCGAGCAGGTCCATCAGGCGGGCGGGATCATCGACGTTCACCTGATGATCGAGCGCCCCGAGCGTCACGTGGAGGAATTCGCCAAGGCCGGCGCGGACAGCATCACCATCCATGTCGAGGCCACGCCGCACGCGAACTACACGCTGGCCGCGATCCGCGAGGCGGGAGCTACGGCGGGGGCGGCGATCTGTCCGGCCACACCGGCGGACAGCCTGGTCGAGCTGGCCGCCGACGCGCTCGACCTGGCGCTGTGCATGAGCGTCAACCCGGGTTGGAGCAACCAGAAGCTGATCCCCAATTCCTACGACAAGCTCGCCCGCATGCGCGCGGCGCTGCCCGCGCGGGTCGCTCTGGAGGTGGACGGCGGCGTGCATGGTGAGACCGCCGAGCCGTGCGTCCGGGCCGGCGCCAACCTGCTGGTGGCCGGGTCGGCTGTCTTCGGGTCCGACGACCCGGCCGCGGCCTACGCCGAGATCGCCGCCGCCGCCGGCGCGAGCTGAGGATCGCGGCTCCGGCGTGCTGCGACGGCTCCGCCGGCGCGGCCGCCAGGCAAGCTCCGGGTCTTTCGGGTAGCGTCCCGGCCCGTGCTTCGCCTCAGGATCATCGCCGCGTTTGCCACGCTGGCCATCGCCGCCGCTGCGCTAGCCGGCTGCGGCGGCGGAGGCTCCTCCAGCGTCAGCCCGGCGACGTACGTCAAGGCGGTCTGCTCGGCCCTCGGGCCGTTCGAGAAGGACATCCAGACGCGCAGCGCCGCGCTGCAGCACCTTCCCCCGGGAGCGGCACAGCGCAAGACCGCCCTGCAGGGCTTTTTCACGGCCGTCGTCGGCGACAGCGACAAGGCGGTCTCGCAGCTGAATGCCGCCGGATCGCCGAATGTCAAGAACGGCGGCAAGATCCAGTCGGCGATCGTCCTGGTGTTCACCCGGTTTGGCGCGGCCGCGAAGCAGGCGGCCAGCAAGGCCAACGCGTTGCCGACCAACAGCTCGACGGCCTTCTCGACCGCGGCGAACGCGCTGAACCGCTCGTTCACCACGTCGATGGCCGGCATCGGCTCCGGAATCAGCGGTCTGAAGAGCCCCACGCTCGACGCGGCCGAGAAGAAAGAGCCGGCCTGCAAGAGCATCGGCGCCTAGCGGCGCTGTCGCTGCGCACCGGGTTAGGCTAACCGCGGACCGCGAGGTTGCGGCGGGGAGGGCCCAGGCGGCGGGGGCCGGCGCGGTAGACCAGCCACAGCAAGAAGCACAGCAGCAGCGTCGCGACGAAGTAGCCGACTTCGACGCGCTCGACCTCGGGGCCGATCGTCGGTGCCGCGACGAACACGACGAAGACCACGGCGGAGACCAGCCAGGCCACCGAGGCCATCGAGGCCCGCCCGCGGGCCAGGAGCGCCTGGTTGAGGGTGCCCGAGACGAGATGCAGCCCCATCCCGAGGCCGACCACGGCGAGTCCGATGCGGCCGTAGGTGAAGCCCTTGTCGCCGAGCAGCGCCTTCATCACGAACGGCCCGACCGCCAGCAGACCGAGCGCCACGGCGCCGGCGAACGCGGCGATCACCAACACCGTGAGGCGGATGGCGCGGTGGAACTCATCGGCGCTCTCCCGGGCCTCGAGCCCGGTCAGGTGGGGCAGGATCGAGGTCTGGATGGCCTGGAACAGTTGCAGCGGCGCGCGCACGATCAGGAGCACGTTGAACACGAACCCGGCGAGCGCGCGGCCCGAGTTGGCGTTGACGATCAGCACCGCAGCGTTCATCAGGGCCTGCTCGGCCAGCATGATCCCGACGACGGCGAAGGCGAAGCGGCTGCCGTGCCGCAGCGACAGGTCGGTGCTGGCCTCCTCGACGGCGGCATGGGCCGGCCCCTCCCGGGCCGCGTCGGCGGCCGGCAGTCCCGCGGGCCCCCTGTGCTTGACCCGCGAGAACGCGAACGGGATCACGCACAGGGAGGCGAACGGGGCGACCACCATCCCCAGCCCGACCGCCCCCTGGCCCGAGCCGATCCCGAACGCCACGGCGAGTGCGAACGCGAAGCGCGAGGTCGACTCCAGGAACACCAACCCGCCGTACAGGGCGAAGCGCTCATGACCGGCCAGCCAGCCGCGGGCGAAGTAGCTGGCCCCATAAGCGAGCACCCCCACGACGAGGATCCAGTAGAGCGCGCTGGAGCCGTCGAACAGGCCGTACTCGATCCGGTGGCGCAGCGCCAGCGCGACGATCAGGAACAGCGCGGCAAACGAGCCCTGGATCAGCGCCGGCACGCGCAGCGAGTTCCCCTGCAGTCCCCGGGCCCGGCGGTCAGCGATCGTGCGCGAGAGCAGCTGCTCGATCGGCCGGTAGATGACCGACAGGATCACGAACATCACCGCCCAGCAGAGCGAGACCCGGCCGTAGGCCTTCTCGCTGAGCACGTGGCTCGCGGTGGCCAGATAGGCGAAGGTGAAGATGCCCGTCGAGGCGATCCCGATCGACAGGATCCGGGCCCCGGAGGCGTAGGAGCGCCCCTCTTCTCGTCCGTTGGGACTGGCGGCGCCAGCGCCCGCGCCCGGCTCGGGCTGGGGCGGCAGGGTGGCGAGCGGGGCCGGGCCGCCGCCCCCGTCGTCGGTCATCAGGCCACCCGCACGAGCAGCATCGTCCAGGGAAACGGGGAGCGGGCCTGCACCACCTCGCCGTAGCCCCCGAGCGTGGCCACGAATTCGGCCATCGTCCAGTGGTTGACGTGCCCGGGGGTATTTCCGAGCTCGCGCACGTAGGCGCCGCGGGCCAGGTTCAGCATCCGCCACAGCGGCTCACGCGGGACGGAGATCAGCAGGTGGCCTCGAGCGACCCGCGCCATCTCGGCGATCGTGCGCTCGGGGTCGGGAATGTGCTCGAGGGCCTCGATCGCGCTCACCAGATCGAATTCGCGCTCACCGAATGGGAGCTCCCCGCCCGGCGTGCTGACAAACTCGAGGTTCGGGCGGGCCCGGGCGCTCCACTCGGCGACGAGCTTCGGGTCGTCCAGATCGATTCCGACCACCCGCCGATCTCCCAGCCGCCGGGCCCACTGCTCGGTCAGCACGCCCTCGCCGCAGCCGACATCGAGCACGGACTCGGGAGCGGCCTGGGCGAATAAATCATCGAGGGTCCGCTGAAACGCCGCCATCAGCCGGCGGACGACCGGATTGGTGGAGCCGTATTTGTCGAAGGTGTTGCCGGTCGGGGTCGCCGGCGGCTCGGACGTGCCCGCCAGCGGACTTGCCGAGCTCATACGCCGAGTACCTGTCGGTCCGGTTTCTCCCGGTCGGGGTGGGATCCGCTGGGGGTCCCGGCCGATGGCTCGCGCGGGGCGCCCGGTTCGTAGTGCGAGGGCGCGACGCCGAGTTGCAGCTCGATCCGCCGGACCCGTTCGAAGGTGCGCTGCGAGAGCATCCGCTGGGCGTCGAGCAGATCGCCGATCACGCCCAGCGAGCCGAGCAGCATCGCGGCGTTGAACAGCACGGCGCCCGCGATCAGCGACTGGATGTGCCCCCGCCCGGCGGTGTGGGGATTCTCGATGAAGTAGACCAGGAAGCGGATGAACAACGCCAGCGCGGCGCCACCCATCAGCAGCGCGCCGCCCCAGAACACCTTGAGCGGCTGATGCTGGGAATAGATCCGGAAGATCGACAGGGCGTTGCGCCGGACGTAGGCGGTGGTCGACGGAAACAGGCGGGACTCGCGCGTCTTGGGATTGGTGCGGATCGGCACGTGCTGGACGGCCACCAGGAGCTTGCCGGCCTGGATGATCGTCTCCAGCGTGTAGGTGAACTTCGACACGGCATGGACCTGCAGCGCCGCCTCACGGTTGTAGGCGCGAAAGCCCGAGGTCGTGTCCGGCACATCGGTGGAGGAGGCCTGGCGCACCACCCAGGAGCCGAGCCGCTGCAGCTGCTTCTTGGCGCCCGAGAAGTGCTCGATCGTGGAGACCTGCCGGTCGCCGACGACCATGTCGGCCGCGCCGGCGACGATCGGCGCCACCAGCTTGGGAACATCGCCGCCCTCGTACTGGTTGTCGGCGTCGGTGTTGACGATCACGTCGGCGCCCAGCTTCAGCCCGGCGTCGATGCCGGCCTGAAAAGCGGCCGCCAGGCCCTTGTTGTTGGTCAGGCGGACGATGTGATCGACCCCGTGGGCCCGAGCCACCTCGATCGTGCGATCGGTGGAACCATCGTCGATGACCAGCCATTCGACGGCGTCGAATCCGGGCACCTCGCGCGGCAGCGCGCTCAGCGTCAACGGGAGCTGCTCCGCCTCGTTGAAGCAAGGAATCTGGATGATGAGCTTCATGTCCTCGGGCCGCCTGCCGTCACGCGACCGGCCCGTTCTCCAAACTAGGGGGTCTCTCGACAGGCGCTGTTGACAACACGGTAGCGGGATACTCGTAGAGGAACATGGACACGGCGACCCTGACTCGGCCCAGGCCGGCACATACTCTGACGGCTCGCCCGGCGCCTTCGGGCCGGGGACGCGGGGCGCGCGGCGCCCCGGCCCGCCGGCCCCGGCGCCAGCTGCACACGCCGGCGCTGTGCGCGCTGCTGGTGCTCACGCTGGTGCTGCGGCTGTGGGGGATCAAGCAGGGGCTGCCGTACAGCTACAACGTCGACGAGGCCACGCATTTCGTGCCGCGGGCCGTCTCGTTCTTCTCCCAGGGCCTCGACCCCCACTACTTCCTCAACCCGCCGGCCTACTCCTACCTGCTGCACGCCGTCTTCGAGCTGTGGTTCGGCAGCGCCGACGCGCTCACGCGGGCCTACACCACCAACCCGACCGAGGTCTTCCTCGTGGCCCGAGTGCTGGCCGCCGTGCTGGGGACGCTCTCGGTGCTGCTCACCTACCTGGCCGGCGCCCGGTTCTTCAACCGCACGATCGGCCTGCTGGCCGCGGCGGTCTTCGGTCTCGGGTTCCTGCCCGTCTTCTACAGCCACGTCGCGCTCAACGACGTGCCGACGCTGGCGCCCGTGGCGCTGTCGCTGTACGGGATCGCCGGCGTGATGCGCCGCGGGCGCCGCCGGGACTACCTGATCGCCGGCGCCGGGGTGGGGCTGTCGGCGGCGACCAAGTACACCGGCGGGATCACGCTGGCCTGCCTGCTGGCGGCCTTCGTCTGCGACGGGGCGGGGGGCGAGTTCTGGGTCGCCGGTCGCCGGCTGGTGGCGGCGGTGGTGATCGGCTTGCTGGCCTTCGTGCTGGCCAACCCGTACGCCGTGCTCGACTTCCATGCCTTCACCGCCGGTGTCTCCGAGCAGGCCTCCCTGGCGGCCGGTTCGGACCCGGTCAAGCTCGGAACCACGCCGGGGAGCGGGATCACCTACTACATCTGGACCTTCTCGTGGGGCTTGGGGCTGGCACCCGCGCTGGCGGCGCTCGGCGGCGCTGTGCTGCTGCTGGCCCGGCGGCGATTGGCGATGGCGCTCGTGCTGCTGCCCGGCCCGATCGCCTTCATCATCTTCATGGGTGAGCAACAGCGGTTCTTCGGCCGCTGGCTGATGCCGATCTTCCCGATCGTGGCGATTCTTGGGGCCTACGGCGCGGTCGAGCTGACTCGCTGGCTGGCCCGGGCCCGACGGATCCCCGCACCGCTGGCCGGGGCCGCGGCGGTCCTCCTGCTGCTGAGCCAGGGCCTGGTCTCGGTCCTGCATAACGACGCGGTGCTGGCACGGCCGGACACCCGAAACCTGACGCGCGCCTGGATGGTCGGCCACGTCCCAGCCGGGGCCAAGGTGGTGATCGAGCCGGTGGTGCCCGACGACTGGGCCAGCGACGTCGGTGTCTCGCTGCCGTGGACGCGCACCGGCGAGCGCTGGTCTCGCTACCCGACCTGGCTGACCACCGTGGATAACCAGGCCAACCCGCTCCCCGCCGGCCAGCGCCGGTTCGTGCTGATCGACCAGTACGAGCGCACGCTGCGCCCCGAGTTGCTCGACCAGTACGTCAGGCAGGGCTATTGCTGGGTGGTGATCGGCTCGCTCCAGGCCGGCCGCGCGTTCGCCCAGCCCCAGGACGCCCCGCGAGCGGTCGCCTACTACGCCGCGCTGGCGGCTCGCGCCCGGCTGGTCTACCACGTCAGCCCCTTCTCCGGGGGATCGAACCCGGTCCCGTTCAGCTTCGACTGGTCGATCGACTACTACCCCCGCCAGTACTACCGGCCGGGCCCCGAGATGAGCGTCTACCGCCTGAGCGGCGGTAAGTGCGCGTAGCTAATAGCTACGCTTCAGGGGCGCGATGCCCCTCAAGACCGACACCGATCGCCGCCATCTCGCCCGAGCGATCGAGCTGGCCGAGCAGGGCCGCGGCCAGGTCAGTCCCAATCCGCTGGTCGGCGCGGTGCTCACCCGCGATGGCGAGACGATCGGGGAGGGCTACCATCGCGAACTCGGCGGGCCGCACGCCGAGGTCGAGGCGATCCGCGCAGCCGCCGAGCACGACCTGCACGGCGCCACGCTGTACGTGTCGCTCGAGCCCTGCGCCCACACCGGGCGCACGCCGCCGTGCACCGACGCGATCCGCGAGGCCGGGATCAGCCGCGTGGTTGTCGCCTCGGATGACCCCTCCGAGCATGCCGCCGGGCGCGGCCTGGGGATCCTCCGCGACGAGGGCATCGAGGTCGTGCTGGCCGAAGGCGACCTCTCGGCCCGGGCGCGGCTGCTCAATCAGCCGTTTCGCAAGCACGCGCGCACCGGGCGCCCCTGGGTGCTGTTTAAGTCGGCGATGTCGCTGGACGGGAAGGTGGCCACGCGCGGCGGTGACTCGAAGTGGATTTCGGGCGAGGGAAGCCGCTACCTGGCCCATCATTGGCGCGCCGAGTGCGACGCGGTGGCCGTGGGGATCGGCACCGCGCTGGCCGACGATCCGCTGCTCACCGCTCGCGTGAAGGGCGTACGGCGCCAGCCGCGCCGGATCCTGTTCGACTCGCTCGCGCGCCTCCCCCTGTCGGCCAAGCTCGTCCGCGACGCGCGCCGGATCCCCTTGAGCGTCGTCGTCTCCCGCGCCGCCCCGCGCGCCGCCACCGACGCGCTCGAGACCCACGGAGTCGAGGTTGTGGTCGCGCCCGGCGAGAACGAGCCCGCGCGCGTTCGCTCGGCCCTGGACCAGCTCGGCGCCGCCGGGATCAGCTCGATCCTGCTCGAGGGCGGTCCCCACCTGGCCGGCGCCTTTCTCGACGCGGGCGAGATCGACGAGATCCGCTTGTTCCTGGCGCCGCTCGTGCTCGGCGGGCGCACCGCGCGCGATCCGCTCGAGGGCGAGGGGGTCGATGCGATCGCCGACGCCGCCCGAGCGCTCACGCTCGAGTGCGAGCTGGTCGACGAGGACATCCTCGTCTCCGCGCGAATGAAGGAGTGGTAGGTGTTCACCGGGCTGGTATCCGATCTGGGGCGCGTGATCTCGGTCGCGCGCTCCGCTGACGGCGTGCGCCTCGCGGTGGCCACCGCGCTGGCCGGCGAGCTCAGCGACGGCGACTCGATCGCCGTCAACGGCGTGTGCCTGACCGCGACCGAGATCGACGGCGAATGCTTCAGCACCGATGTCATGAACGAGACCCTGGCTCGCAGCTCGCTCGGCGGCGTCGACGTCGGGACCGAGGTCAACCTCGAGCTGCCGCTGCGGGCGGCCGACCGAATCGGCGGCCACGTCGTGCAGGGCCACGTCGACGGCACCGGGACGATCGCGGCCAGCACCGATGACGGGTTCGCGCGGCGCGTCCGGATCGAGGCACCCGACGACGTGCTGCGCTACGTCGTCGAGAAGGGCTCGATCGCCGTCGACGGAGTTTCCCTCACCGTCGCGGGCATCGATGACCGATCGTTTACCGTTTCTCTGATCCCGGAGACGCTGCAGAGAACCAGTCTGGGCCGTGCGGACGGGGGAACCACAGTGAACTTGGAGGTCGACGTGCTGGCCAAGTACGTAGAGAGGCTGATCCAAAGATGAGCGTGACCAAGCACGAGTTCGCGACGATCGAGCAGGCGATCGAGGACATCCGCCAGGGCAAGATGGTCGTGGTCTGCGATGACGAGAATCGGGAGAACGAGGGCGATCTGACCATGGCCGCCCAGTTCGTCACGCCCGAGGCGGTCAACTTCATGGCCAAGGAAGGCCGCGGGCTGATCTGTCTGGCCCTCACCCCCGAACGCTGCGACGAGCT
>JALYXK010000473.1 GCA_030947145.1 Actinomycetota bacterium | reverse complement strand
CGAGACCGGCGCCCCGCTCTGCACCGAGGTGAACCTCCGCCAGGAGGACTTCCGGGCCACATTCACATTGAACCAGCGGCCCGGTGACGACGGCGCGTTCATGTCCGTCCGCCGGTTCGTCCTCGATCCGATCCTGCTCGATGCCGCGGCGAGCGCGGGTGCCGAGGTGCTGATGTCGAGCACCGTTACCGGTCTGGTGCGTGACTCAGGTCGGGTCGCTGGAGTCACCGTCCGTCATGGGGGACAGGAGCGCACGCTGCGGGCAAAGTTGGTGGTCGGAGCGGACGGACGCAACTCAACGGTGGCCGAGGAAGCCGGCGCTCGAAAGTACAACCTGACCGCGGGGGATCGGTTCGGATACTGGTCGTTCTTCGCCGACTCCGATCCCGGTCGGCATCCCGCGCTGGTCTTCCACCGCTGGGAGGGCCGGTTCGTCATCGCCATGCCCGCCGACGGCGGGCTGTTCCAGGTGATCGTGCTTCCCGAACTGCGGTTTCTCCCGGAGTTTCGCCAGGACCGCGAGGCGGCGTTCATGGCCCATGCCCGTGCCTGCGGTCCGGTCGGCGACACGCTCGCCGGCGCGCGGCGGGTCGGGAAGATGTTCGGGGTGCTGAAGTACGAGTGCTTCTTCCGGGAGTCGGCCGGCCCCGGATGGGCTCTGGCCGGTGACGCCGGGCACTTCAAGGACCCGGCCCCCGGGCAGGGCATCACCGACTCCTTCCGGCAGGTCGAGGCGCTGGCACCGGCCATCGTGGGAGCGATCGACAACGGCGCTGCGGCGATTGACGACGCGGTGAGCGCCTGGGCGCGCTGGCGCGACCTCGATGCCGCCGAGCACTACTGGTTGGCGGCGGACTTCGGTGCCGCCGGACTGGCGCCCTCGGTCGTGATCGAGGTCAGCCGGCAGCTCCATCAGCAGGGCCGCATCGCCGATCTGGGGGACGTCCTCCAACATCGCCGTAGGCCGTCGGCGGTGGTGACGGCGCCGGTCCTGCTCAAGGCGGCAGCATCGGCATTGCGCAAGCCGGGAGCCGACCGCGGCGCGATCCTGCGCGAGATCGGCACCCTGGTCGCCACCGATACACGGCGTCGGCGCCTGAATCGCTGGCCCAAGTTCGTTCCGATCACCGAGCATCGAGACGCCGGCCAAACCGAAGTTGCGGAGGAAGTCGCGGCGTGAGCGCCGTCGCTTCAAGCACCGTGACGGTCGGTGGCGTGCGTTCCCCCGTGCTGCAGGCCGGCGACACCCAGGCGTCTGAGGCGGTTGTGTTCGTGCACGGAAATCCCGGCCCGAAGGAGGACTGGCAGGACCTCGTGCGCCAGGCGGGGGAGTCCGGCCGGGCGATCGCGCCCGATATGCCCGGTTACGGCGATGCCGACAAGCCGGAGGACTTCCACTACACCAACGACGGTTACGCCAGGCACCTGTCCGGGGTCCTCGATCAGCTCGGGGTCACGAGGGTCCACCTCGTGATGCATGACTTCGGCGGAGCCTGGGGGCTTGCCTGGGCGGTCCAGCATCCCGCCGCGTTCGCCAGCGCGACGCTCATCAACACCGGGGTGCTGCTCGACTACCGATGGCATCGCCTCGCCAGGATCTGGCGCACGCCCGGTCTGGGGGATCTGTTCATGGCGACCACGACCAAGACCGCGTTCCGCATGCTGCTCAGCCACGACAACCCACGTCTGCCCCCGGCGGCAGTTGATCGCATCTACGAGGCCTCTCGCCCCCGAACGACGAAACGCGCCGTGCGCAGGCTCTACCGGGCGACTCCGGCGTCCGCCATGGGCGCCCTACGCGATCCACTCCGCGAGCTCGACCGCCCGGCACTCGTAGTCTGGGGCACCGACGACGTCTACATCCCGTGGAAGCAGGCCGAGCGCCAGCGCGAGTCGTTCCCATCGGCCAGGATCCAACTGCTCGAGGGCCTCGGGCACTGGCCGTTCCTCGAGGATCCCGCCCGCGTGGCCGAGCACGTACTCCCGTTCCTCCGCGAGCAGCTCGGGGGAAGCGGCTGAGCAACCCGGACGTTCCAAGCCTCGCAATATGAGGCGGGAGCGATGGGACTCGAACCCGCGACGCTGGGGCGTGCGTGGGTAGAGCCGGGCGGGAACGGCGGTGGGCGGCGCAGGCGCGGGCGGGCGGGCCGGCGATGGGAGCCTCACCGAGGCCCAGGCGGCAGAGCGGATGCTCACGCTGGGTTCGCGAGCACGACCCCGATCAGGCCCTGCTCGAGCGTGACGCCAAAGAACGTCGGCGCCGTGGCGTCACCAATCCCCCTGGACGGCCATCACTGGCAGGGTAAGCTGGGGCCGCCATGAGCAAGGTAGAAACGACAGAGCGGGGGGTGGACGGGTGGGTGCGAGCCCGCTACGGGGCGTTCGCCCGCGGCGGCGGTTCCGATTCTGGGTGCTGTGCCAGCACGACCTCTGCTGGCTATGCGACTGAGCTGGGTCTGTATGGCGCGGATGAACTGGCAGCGCTGCCGACCGCCGCGCTGGCGTTGTCGCGGGGGTGCGGCAACCCGGTCGGGTTTGCCGAACTGGTGCGCGGCGAGACGGTGGTCGACCTCGGCTGTGGTGGTGGCGTCGACGTCATCCTCGCCGCCACGCAGGTCGGCCCGACCGGGCG
>JALYXK010000425.1 GCA_030947145.1 Actinomycetota bacterium | reverse complement strand
CCCGCGCCTTGTGGCGGCCGGTCCGATGATCGGCGTTCAGGGAGTAGTCGCGAAGCTTGTCTTCGGCCGCGACGGCGAGTTCGGCCCGCGGTAGGAACAATTCGTCGGTCATGGCTCACTCGCCCGGCCTGATTCAGCTTCCCGGACGGCGCCACTCGACGGAGGCGCGGCCTCGAGCCGGAACGCGGTGGCCAGCCGCTTCGCTGCGTCCTGCTGCTCGCGGTAGTGGGTGTAGCGCATCGTCGTGCGAACCTCGGCGTGTCCCAGCCAGTGCTGGAGCTCCACGATCGACTCGGCGCCTCGAACAGCAAGCGTCCCGAAGGTGTGGCGCAGGTCGTGGAACCTGATACGGACGGAGGCCGGCGCGCCGGCAGGCGGCGAGGAACCGCCGGCGCAGGGCCGAGCCGTCCAGATAGCCACCAACCTCGCCGGGAAAGACGAGATCGTCGTCGCCGACGAACTCGACGCGATGGCTCAGACGGGCGAGCGTCGCCGCGACCTCTGGCACCATCGGCACCGTCCGTCCGTGGCCTGACTTCGGCGCTGTCAGCTTGGATCGCGGTATTTCGCGTACCAGCACGGCCCGCGCTTGCGCTCGACCCGGAACACGTGACCGGTCGGCGGTCGGAGAACCCCACTCACGGAGCAAATCCTACTCCGATCTCGGGACATATCTGGGACATAACACGCAGCACGCCCGAATCAACTCGACCGAAAACCCCGGCTAAGCGGGCCTTTCATAAGCGGACGACGGGGCTCGAACCCGCGACCTTCGGCTTGGGAAGCCGACGCTCTACCAACTGAGCTACGTCCGCGACGTGGGCGATTCTAAGGCTCGATCGGCGAGGCCGTGGCCCGATAGTGGCCCAGGGGCCTCGGCTCGGGCGAGAGCTCATCCGGCACCTCGTCAACCCGGGTTGACTTTTTGGGACCGTCAATGTACGTTGACGGAATGCGCAATCAAACCGGATCGGAATCGAGGCGGATCGCCGAGGCGGTCGACAGCGAGGACCCCGTCGCCGGGCTGGCGGCGGTCCGCTCACTACGGGTGCTGGTGGAGCGCCTCGAGTCGTTGCACGTCGACAGCGCGCGGGCGCTCGGCTGGTCGTGGCAGGACATCGCCGCGGGGCTGGGCGTGAGCAAGCAGGCCGTCCACAAGAAGCACGCCGGCCGCGGACTCCGGCGGAAGCGGGAGGGATGATGTTTACGCGCTTTTCCCCCGAGGCCAAGGCAGCGGTCGTCTCGGCACAAAGGGAAGCCCGCAGTCTGTTTCATGACTGGATCGGTACCGAGCACCTGCTGCTGGGTCTGATGTCTCAGCCCGATGATCCCGCCGTCCAGGTGCTGCGGTGCCGGGACGTCACGCAGTCGTGGGTCCGTGGTCGCGTCGAGGAGGTCGTCGGCACCGGACTGGACCGCGATGCACTGGCCAGCCTCGGGATCGACCTCGACGAGGTCCGTGTGCGGGCCGAGGCCAGATTCGGTCCCAACGCTCTGGTGCGGCGGCGGCGCTGCCGGGAGGGCAGCGGCCGCTTCCTCGCCTTCATGCCGCGAGCCAAGCGCGCGCTCGAGTTCGCGGCGCGCGAGCTGGACGAGCGGGGGGAGACCAGCCTCAATTGCGGTCACCTGCTCTGCGGGATATTGCGGGAGGTGGAGGGCGTGGGCGCCCAGATCCTGGCGGAGGCAGGGGTAACGCTCGATGGCGTGCGGGCGGCCCGTGACGCCGAGCCGCCCCCCGCGGGCTGAGCCTGCCCCCCGCCGGTTGAGTGCCGGAGCCTAGAAGCGAGCCGCCGTCTACCCTTGACGGGATGCGCCGCTTCCTGTTGCCCGGTCTGGTTGTCGCCGCTGCGGTGGCTCTGCTGTCGCTCCTGGCGTTCGGCGTCGCCGACCAGGGAACGAGTTCCTCGATCGACTCGGCGGTGGCGGGGGCCCGCTTTCCGGTCGCGCCGCAGTTGCGGCTGGCCCTGCCGGAGCTCGGCTCTTCGACCAAGGAGAGCCTGGCCGACCTGCATGGGAAGGTGGTCGTGCTGAACGTGTTCGCTTCCTGGTGCGGCCCGTGCAAGGCGGAGGCGCCGGTGCTCGAGCAGGCCCAGCGCACGCTGGCCGCCAAGGGCGGGACGGTGCTCGGGGTGACCTACCTGGATAACTCGGATGACTCCGAGCGGTTCGTGCGCCAGGAGCACATCACCTATCCGGTGATCCGCGATGTGAGCGGCAGCTTCGTCAGCTCGTTCGGCACCACGGGGGTGCCCGAGACGTTCGTGATCAACCGCCAGGGGCGCATCGTCGCGCTGCGACGCTTCCAGCTGGATAGCCGGTGGCTGGCGCAGACGCTGCCGAAGATCTTGGCTGAGCCGTCGTGACTCGCGGGATCCGAGCTCGGTTGATGGCGCTCGCCCTCGTCGCGGGCCTTGCTCTGGCTTCGGCCCCGGCCGCGCTGGCGACGACGCCACACATCGTGGTGCGCGCCAACTACACCGACGTACTCAATGACGTGATGTGCACCTCGTGCCACGAACCGCTGGCGCTCGCCCAGTCTCCCCAGGCAATTTCCGAGCGCAGCTACATCCGTGGCCTGATCGCCCGGGGCGACACCAAGCCCCAGATCGAGAATGCGCTGGTGGCCCAGTACGGGGAGGCCGTGCTGGGCAAACCACCGGCCAGCGGCTTCAACCTGACCGTCTACGTCCTCCCCCCTGCGCTGGTGCTGGCGGGCATCGCGTTCCTGGCCTTCACGCTACCGAAGTGGCGGCGTCGCGCCCGGCTGGCGGCCAGCACGCCGCTGGCCGCCGGACCCGCGCTCGGCACGGCGGACGCTCAGCGCCTCGACGAGGACCTCGCCCGCTTCGAGTGAGGCCGCGCCGCGAGCCGCCTTACATCGACTCGGGCGCCGATACCCCAAGCAGCGACAGCGACAAGGCGATCATCCGCTGGGCGGCCACGGAGAGACCCACCCGGAACGCCTCCACCGTCCCCGGAGTCGCCCCGACGACGTGACAATCCCGGTAGAACGCGGTGAACTCCTGGGCCAGCTCGAGCGCGTAGGCCGCGATCCGATGCGGCGCGCGACGTAGAGCCGCTTCCGCGATCTCGTCGGGTAGCGCGACCAGCTTCTTGATCAGGTCGCGCTCGGAGGAATGCAGCTCGGCGTCGCCCCACGACGCGTCCGCGTCGACCGCGCCGGCCACGCGCTCCTTCCCCAGTCGCGCCAGCATGGAGACGATCCGCGCGTGCGCATACTGCACGTAATACACGGGATTCTCCGCCGACTCGGAGCGGGCCAGCTCAATGTTGAGCTCGAGCGTGCGGTCGTGCGAGCGTTGCAGGAGAAAGAAGCGCGCCGCATCGACGCCGATCTCGTCGAGCAGCTCATCGAGCGTGACGAAGTCCCCGCGGCGCTTGGACATCTTGAACACCTCCCCGTCGGCGACCAGATGCACGAACTGCAGGATCGGCACCTCGACCGTGTCCGGATCGCCGCCGATCGCCGCCATCGAGGCCTTCAGCTCGCTCACGTAGGCGTGGTGGTCCGCCCCGACCGGCATCAGCTGGAGCTCGAAACCGCGCTCGCGCTTTTCCTCCAGGTAGGCGATGTCGGCGGCCAGGTACGTCGGCTCGCCGTTGGAGCGAACGACGACCTGGTCGTGGCTATCTCCGAACGTCGTGGTCCGCAGCCACATGGCGCCCTCGGAGCGGTAGATGTGACCCGCTTCCTTGAGTCGCGCCAGAGCTCGCTGTACTGCGTTGGGCGAACCCTCGTGGAGCGTCCGCTCGCTGAAGAAGCGATCGAACTCGACCCCGTAGCGCTCGAGCGTCGCCTCGATCCGTGCCAGCAGGATCTCGACCGCCCGGGCGGCGATCTCGCCTACGTCGCCGGAGGCAGCACCCGGGATCTCGGCCGCCAGGTGGCGCACGTAGTCGCCCTGGTAGCCCCCTCCGGGGACCTCCTCACCGCGCGCCCGGGCCTGAATCGACTCACCGAGCAGCCTGATCTGATTGCCGGCATCGTTGAAGTAATACTCGCGGGAGACCTCGTGCCCATGGTGCTCGAGGATCCGGGCCAGGGCGTCGCCGTAGGCCGCGTGCCGGCCGCTGGCCGCCACCAGCGGACCCGTCGGGTTCGCAGAGACAAACTCGATCAGAGTCCGCAGCGCCGGATCAGCGCCGCCGGAGCCGAAGCGATCGCCGGCGTCGAGGACCGATCGCAGCGCCGACCGATGCCAGCCGTCGGAGAGCACCAGGTTCAGGAAGCCCGGACCGGCTACCTCCCACCGCTGGAGCTGATCGTGCAGGATCTGCTCGAGCTCGGCGCCGAGACGTTCCGCGATCACCCGGGGCGGCGCGCCCAGCACCGGCGCCAGCAGCATCGCCGCGTTGGTCGAGAAGTCTCCCTGTCCCGCGCGCTTGGGTCGCTCGAGTCGCGGTTGGGCGGTCGGCTCGCCGCCGCCGCCGCGCACCGACGCGGCGGCCGCGAGAACCACGGCCCTGAGCTCCTCCAGCGGGAGACTCATGCGTTGGTCACACTCGCCGGCTGGAACAGCACCTCGAGCCGCCCCAGAG
>JALYXK010000415.1 GCA_030947145.1 Actinomycetota bacterium | reverse complement strand
GCTTGGGCAGATGTCCCTCCCGCTCGGCGACGGCGGTCGCCTGATCGATCACGGAGATGCCAAAGATCGCGCTCAGCCCCAATCCGGCCACGCTGGCGATGACGGCGTCCCCGACCGTGATGTTCGTCGCCGTGATGCCTTCGTGTATCCCCACGTCGGGCACGGGCACGCTGTCCTCCGAGCTGCCCGCCGCGAACGAGATCCCCAGCGCCGCCGGCCAGGTGCGCGCCGGGCCGGCGCCGATGGTGACGTGGGAGAAGTCCACGCGGATGTGCCGATGGGCGACGGGGCCGCTCAGCTCCTCGGTCGCGGATTGAAACAGCTGCTCGGCCACCTCGAACTGCTGGCGACCGTGCTTCTCCATCTGCGCGCGGTCCCCCACCCCGTCGGGGATGTGGCCCAGCTCGACATTGCCCGAGACATCCGCGCCGTTGGCGTTGGCGAACGCCGCGACAAAGGTCTCCGCCTGACCCGGGTCGCTCCCCATCTGCGCCTCGAACAGGGAGCTCGCGTAACCCTTGTTGTCCCCGCAGACCAGCGTGTTCTTCTGGCCGCGATCCGTGGGGTGGATGGCGTACCAGTTGAGCGCGCCGACGGGTCGCTCCTGACCGCCGCCGTCGACCTTCACGAACTTCAGCAACAGCATCTCGCGGTCGGTGTCCGCGCCCCATCGGTCGCGCTCGGCCTGCGGGTTACGCAGGTAGGCGGCTTCCGAGCGGTTACGCCCGCAGTCGGTGACCTCGCCCCGGTTGACGTAGATCCGACCGGGGGCGAGGCTGGCGTGGGCCATTTCCACCGCCCGGACGCAGCCGTCGGCGATGCAGGCGACGGTGGCTTCGTCACAGCCGCCCCGAGCAAAGTCGAAGTCGTAGAGGAGCGTTCCCGAGAATCCTCCGGGCGCGCTGTGCGTGTGCGTTCCGGCCAGCAGCACGTTCTCCTCGCCGTAGAGACCGTCGTGCGTCGCCGCCAGGCCTCTCAGCACGGCATCCTTCACTCGGCGCGTGCCGGCCCAGATGTCGGCCACGATGATCGCCACCCGCCCGCCCGCCGCGGCGGAGGCGGGATCGGCCACCACGAACGCCCGGGCATAGAGCGGCGACTCCACCCCGGTGGCGATCTGGCTCTTGTCGGCCATGCCCTGCAGGGGCAGCCCGACCGCGGGATCGGTGACCTCGCCGATTCCGGTTCCGATGTTGTACGGCAGCGTCATCCATCCTCCGATCGCGTCGATCCCAGTCTCACGGCGGCGCGGATTCGAGGCTCGTCTCCTCGACCGGCCGGTGCTGCCCCGCGAGCACGATCGGACCGTTCGGGCCCGAGGAGATCGTGACCACGATCCGCTGGCCGGCCGTCAGGCCGAGGTGCGCGAACCGATCCTGGACGGTGATGCCCTTGTCCTGCGCGCGCACCAGGATTTCGCTGGCCGGCCCGTCCGCCACCGCCGTGAAGCCCATGTTCGGCTTGAACGGATCCCCGAGCGCTTGGACGACCCCCGGCGTCGCCGCCCGCGTCAGCGGCTTTCCGCCGATCACCAGCCCGAGCCCTCCCAGCGCGATGGCATTGCTCGAGCGCAGCCCCTTGGACAGCTGGGTCGGATCGCAGATCGCCGCCTCCACCAGCGGCCCCAGCCAGTCGCTGCAGGTGACCACCCGGCCGTCGCAGGTGATGCCCACCGTCTCGGTCGAGCACCACGGCGTCTGGTAGCGCGACTGCAGACCCGGCGACTGGGGCGAGTTCACGTCGCCGGCGCCGCCGCAGGCGCTCTCACAGCCGTTACCCCACTGGCCCGGCCAGTTCGTCCAGGGCTGGTCGCCGAGCGACAGCAGGCAGCTTCCGGTCCCGCCCAGGCCGCATTGGTCATCGGGGTTGCGCGCCCAGGACAGGCCGCCGTCGTAGCGGCCATCGGGGATATCGAACAGACCGCCCGCCGCCAGGCCGACCGGCTGGAAGCACGCCTCTCCGGTGCACGGGATCGGATACGCCGCATGACTTCCGTTGGCCAGGTACACCACGGGCCTCGTCCTGTCCGCGCCCACCATCTGCAGAGATGTCGTGCTGTAGCGGAACGAGCCCTTGTGGGCGGCGTAAACGACATACGCGGCGTGATTGGCGTCGTTGGGCGGCGTGACCACGGTCACGCCCTCCCAATCTCCCTCGTGCTCGTCGCAGACCGAGGCCTTCTGCAGATTCTTGCTGAAACACAGCGGTCTGGAGATCGCGAAATGGTTGAAGCGCAAGAACCACCAGTAGTCGATGTAGAACCGATCGTTTGACTCGGTGACGTGGTAGTAGATCGCCGAGGTCGGGCCGGTGCCGCAGTCCAGTAGCGGAGGTGGGCACGGCGCCGATCCGTGGTATTGCCCGACGCCGCTGCCGGCCAGGTTCAGGTGAGCGCCCAGTTCGCCCGTCTGTCCCACCAGCTGGTCGAACGCGGCGTGGTTCTCGATCACGGTGCAGTCGGTATTGCCCGCGCCCCGGCAGAACTTGTGCGTGCCCTCATCGAGCAGGCTGTCGATGTTCAGTGGCTGCCAGCGCTCGCGGGTGTCGAACAGCAGCCAGGGGCGGAAGCGCGCGGCCAGCGAGGCGGCCGTGTTACTCGGCACCTCGGAGAACGGCGCCACCTGGCGGTGGCCGGGGCCCGACAGCACGTTGGTGAAATGCAGCACCAGCACCAGGCCGGCGCCGAGAGCGAAGCCCACCCCGGTCCCGATCACGGCCGCCAGACCGAGTTCCTCGATCGGATGACGCAATGTCCTGCCGACCTTCGTGGCTGCGGGGCCGAATTGGTGCGGCATTTTCGCGACCGTATCATCGGCAGGCTGGAAAAAACGTGACAGGTTTCACTTGTCAGGGACTTGGACGGGGGTCAAGTCGCCAGCGTCCGTCCCGGTGATTCTCCGCCGAGCATCGGTCCGGTTACCCACCGCACGATTCCAGGGCTGACGGTCAGTCGTAGCGCTGGATCAGACGGACGTTGAGGGCGAGCATCACCGCACCGAGGACCGCGACCACGCCGAACCCGGCCAGAACCTTGCTCCACACCAGGTCCTGGAGGATCAGGGAGCGCAGCGCTTCCATCACGTAGGTCACCGGGTTGAACGACGCCGCCACCTTCATCGGGCTGGTCAGCATGTCGCGCGGAACCAGGTTCGGGGTCAGGAACAGCAGCGGGAAGAAGACCAGGCCGGCGGAGTTCGTGGCCGCCGCGCTGCGGGTCTTCAGCGCGATCAGCTGCATGAAGCCGACGAACACGATCGACCACAGGGCGCTGAGGCCGACCAGGAGCACGAAGCCGAGCGGACCGCTGGCGATGGTGATCCCGAAGGCCAGCCCGACCAGTACGAGCGCGACCGCGATCAGCACGCCCTTGGCCAGCTCGGCGATCAGACGGCCCAGCACCAGCGCCGTTCGGGGGATGGGCGTGGCCCGGAGCTTGTCGAAGTAGCCGCCCTCGATGTCCTCGACCAGGAACAGCGCCGCGGTCCCGAACGACGCGGCCAGCAGCATCGAGCTGGGCAGCTGAAACGCGCCGTAGCCCTGCCCGTGCAGGAAGCGAGTGGACACCGCCGGGAAGATCTTGGCCGCCTGCCCGACGTTGACCACCAGGAAGAACAGTGGGATGAACAAGGTGGGCAGCATCGCCTCCGGCGTCCGCCGAGCCTCGCGGAGCGCCCGCATTCCCAATACCCAGGCCTGAGTCATGCCGCCACCTCCTGCACGTCGCCGGCGACGCGGCCGCGCGTGCGTCCGGTCGCATCCAGGAACACGTCGTCGAGTGTCGGCAGGGCGGTCAGACCCCGGCGCTCGCGCAACTCGGCCTTGAGCCGCGCCGGGGTGCCCTCGCGCACGATCAGGCCGTCGTCGATGATGGCCAGCCGGTCGCACAGCTGGTCGGCCTCCTCGAGATACTGCGTGGTGAGAAACACCGTCGTGCCGCGCTGGTTGATCCGCCGCACCTCATCCCAGACCGTGACCCGGCTGGCGGGATCGAGTCCGGTCGTCGGCTCGTCCAGAAACAGCACCTCCGGCTGGTGCACGAGCGCGGAGGCGAGATCGAGACGGCGGCGCATGCCGCCCGAGTAGCCCTTGATGTAGCGGTCGGCCGCTGCTTCGAGCTCGACCAGCGCGAGCAGCTCCTCGGCGCGGGCCGACGCGGCCCGGGGCGAGAGGCCGAACAGCCGGCCCTGCAACACGAGCAGCTCGCGCCCGGTCTGACGGGGGTCGAGCCCGGCCTCCTGCAGCGCCACGCCGATCCGGAGCCGCACCGCATCGGGCTCGCCGGCCACGTCCAGACCGGCCACCCGGGCGACGCCCGAGGTGATCGACAGCAGCGTGGTGAGCATGCGAACCGTCGTGGACTTGCCGGCGCCGTTGGGCCCGAGGAACCCGAAGATCTCCCCGGCCTGCACCGTGAGGTCGACGCCGCGCACCGCCTGGATCACCCCGGTCCGGCTGCGGTACTGCTTGACCAGCGCCTCGGCCTGTACGGCCACGCCGGTCCCGGCCGGCCCCGATAAGGACCGCTCCTGCTCGATCACGTTTTCCACGTCGTTCCTCCCTGCTTGTCGTTGCGCTCGCGGGTAAGACCGCGGCGGACCGCAGAACTGATCGCTGCCGCCGACGCTCGAGCAGCGAAGCTACGGCGCGAGCGCGCCTTTGTCTTCTCCAAAAGTGCTGGATCGACTGGAGCCCCGCTCCGCTGCGGTTGCGAGCTGCGGGCTCACAGGCGCCGTGGTCGCTCATCCACGAAACTGACCGCGGGGAGCCAGCCCCTTCGGGGACGGCCTTTGGTCGGCCTGCCATGCGCCAAATTCGGCGCATGATGCGCCAATATCGGTGTATGCTTGCCGAGATGGCTCGTCAGCGCAGCAGCGATCTGTTTCCCACCGATCAGCCAATCCCGGCCAGTCAGATGATCGGCCGCGACGCTGACGTCTCCGAGATCACGGCGGTGTTGTCGGGCGGCTCGAGCATCATCGTCGCGGGTCCTCGGCGAACCGGCAAGACCAGCGTTTGCGACGCGGTGCTCGGCCGGCTCCAGCTGCAGGGTTTCTACACGGTGTCGGTGGACCTCTTCCGGATCGCGACGGCGGCTGAGCTGGCCGAGGCGCTGGTGGCGAGCGCGCTTTCCAACCGGTCGGTCCTGCGTCGTGCCCTGCATCAGACCCGGCGGGCAGGACGGTTCGTGGCCGATGTGGTTCAGACCTCGGCCGTGGTGAAGTCCAAGGCGCAGCTGGGCGAGGAATTGGAGGTCGCCTTCGCTCCCGGGCTGGCGGCGCGCGATCCGGAGCGCTACCTCGACTACGCCCTGGAATTGCCGGGGCGAATCGCCGAGGCCGACCGCACCAGCGTGGTGGTGTTCTTCGACGAGTTCCAGGAGGTGGCCAGCCCGCAGCAGCCCTACGGAGATGCCGATCGGCTGACCAAGCGGATGCGCTCGATCTTCCAGCGCTCCTCGGGAGTGAGCTATCTGTTCGCCGGCAGCATCGAGCACCTGATGCGCGACTTGTTCACTCCGTCGCACCGCGCGCTGCACCAGTTCGGAGGATTCCACGATCTTCGCCCGATCGACGAGCCGACCTGGGCCGCCGGCCTGACGGAGCGGTTTGAGGCGGACGGGTGTGAGGTCGAGCCCGCGGCGCTGCATCGAATCGTCGAGTACGGCGAGCTCCAACCTCGGACCACGATGCTGATCGCCCAGAAGTGCCATCTCATCACGGTCGAACTGGAGATCCGGCAAGTCGACCTCTCGATCGTCGAGCAGGGGCTGCTCGCCGCCGAGCGGGCCGAGCGCGTCTCGAATGAGCAGACGCTGGAGCGCATCCGTCGCCTCAACAAGCTCGGCTTGGTGGTAGCGGAGCGCCTGGCCCGGGGTCAGCCCGTGTACACCGGGCTTTCCCGCGGTGGCGTGCGTCGCACGCTGGAGGCGCTACGCGATGCGGCGATCATCGAGAGCTACGGTCGCGGTGACTGGCGGTACTCCAATCCGCTGCTGCGCCGCTTCATCGCCAGCGTGGCCCCATAGCCTGACGCGCCAAATTTGGCGCATCGTGCGCCAATATTGGTGTATGCT
>JALYXK010000396.1 GCA_030947145.1 Actinomycetota bacterium | reverse complement strand
AGCGTGCCCTGGCCGCTGCGGGCGCCGAGAACCGGGCAAACGTCCGCCTCGCTGCGAGCTCGGGCCCGAGCGCCGATCGGGCCGATGCCGCGGTGCGCCGCCTCGGCGAGCGGGCGCTCGGCCATGTCCGTCACCGTGAGGTCGTCTCCGCCGGCGCGCTCGAGAGCTTTGGCGAGTGCCCGGTCAAATGGCTCATCGAGCGCCAACTCGACCCCCGCCGCTTCGAGCCCGACCCCGATCCGCTCACCCGCGGGAGCTACATGCACGACGTGCTCGAGCGCGTTCTCAGCCGTCTCGGCGGCCCCGTCACGCCCGGCTCGCTAGACGCCGCGCAGACGATCCTCGGGCAGGTTCTGGCCGCGCAGCCGGTGGCCAACGCGGATGGGGTGCCGGTGATCGGCCCGGGGCGCCCCGACGGGCTCCGCGCCGCGATGCTGCGCAGCATCGAAGCCGATCTGCGGCGCTATCTCGAGCACGAGGCGGGCGACGGCTGTAACTGGGCGCCGGCCGGGCTCGAGCTGCGGTTCGGGTTCTCCACCGAGGACGGCTCGCTGCCGGCGGTGACGCTGGGCCAGGGCGAGGATCGCGTGCTCCTGCGCGGCGTCATCGACCGCGTCGACGTGGACCCGGCCGGCAGCGGTACGGCGATGGTCCGGGACTACAAGAGCGGGAGCACCCGCCCCGAGTACCAGAGCGCGCGGTGGGGGGTGGAACGCCGTCTGCAGATCGCGCTCTACATGGTGGCGGTGCGCGAATTGCTGGAACTCCATCCCGTGGCCGGCCTGTATCAGCCGCTCGGCGGCCGCGACCTGCGGGCTCGCGGCGTGTTCCTCAAGGACGCGCCGGTCGGTGCGCGCGTGTTCGCCAACGACGGGGGCGGTCAGGACAAGCTGGACGCGCTACTCGCTGACGCCGAAGCGCTTGCGGTCGAGCTGGCCGCCCGGCTGCGAGCGGGCGCGCTGCAGCCGTGCCCGTCGACCTGCTCGCGCGACGGGTGCCGGTACCCGGGGATCTGCTGGAGCGAGTAGTGGTCGTGAGCGAGCCCAGCTTCAGCCCGGAGCAGACCGCCGCGACCCGGCCCCGCGGCGGCGGCGGCGAGCGCTTCACGCCGGAGCAGAGTGCGGCGATCGAGCGTCGCCACGGAGACCTGTTGCTCGACGCGAGCGCGGGCAGCGGCAAGACGTCGGTGCTGGTCGAGAGGTTCGTGCGCTCGGTGCTCGAGGACGGCGTCGATGTATCGGCGATCCTGGCGATCACCTTCACCGAGAAGGCCGCGGCCGAGCTGCGCGAGCGCATCCGCCGCCGCTTTCGCGAGCTCGGAGCCGGAGAAGCGGCCCAGGCCACCGAGGGGGCTTCGATCTCGACGATTCACGGCTTCTGCGCCCGCGTGCTGCGGTCGGGCGCCCTGGCCGCGGGAATCGATCCGGCCTTCGTCGTGCTCGACCAGGCCGAGGCCGACCTGCTGGCCGATGCCGCGTTCGACGAGGCGGCCGAGGAGCTAGCCGCCGAGGCCGAGGGCGGCATCGACCTGATCGCCGCCTACGGCGCGCCCGCGCTGCGCGCCGCGATCATCGGCGTCTATGCGGAGCTCCGCTCGCGCGGACAGGAGTTCCCGGCGCTGCCGCCGGTGACGGACGCGCCTGATCCGGAGGCGGCGCGGGCAGAGCTGTCCCATGCCGCCGCGGAGGCGGCGCGAGAGCTCGGGGCGCTGGTCGATCCCGCGAGCCGGGTCGTGCAGGCGCTCGACCGGCTGGCGGCGCGCGAGACGGTGATCGCCGGGCCCGACCCCTGGCCCGGCGCGCTCGACCGGCTCGCGCTGCCCGGCGGAAACGGGGCCGCCCTCTCCACGCCGGTGTGCGTGGCCTACGCGGGGGCCCTGGCTCGCTTCCGGGAGGTGTGCGGGCACCGCCGGGCCAAGCGTGCCCACGGGCTGCTGGACCGGCTGCTGCGCAGCTACGGTGCGCACTATGCGGCGGCCAAGCGCGAGTGCTCGGGGGTCGACTTCGACGATCTCCAGCTGCTGGCCCGGGGGTTGCTGGGCGACGGCGAGCTACGGGAGCGCTACCGGACGCGCTTTCACTCGGTGATGGTCGACGAGATGCAGGACACCAACCAGGTCCAGCTCGAGCTGATCGAACTGATCGCCCAGGACAACCTGTTCACCGTCGGCGATGCGCAGCAGTCGATCTACGCCTTCCGGCACGCCGATGTCGAGCTGTTCGAGCGCCGCGGCGAGCGGCTGGAGGCGCTCGGCGCCCGGGCCACCCTGCAGACGAACTTCCGCTCGCGGCCGGAGATCATCTCCGCGCTGAACCGGGCTTATTCCGCGGAGCTCGGCGAGCGCTTTGCGCCGCTGGAGGCCGGCCGGGTGGTAGAGCCCGCCGCGGATCCACGGGTCGAGCTGCTGATCCTCGACAAGGGGGCCGACTGGCTTTCCGACGGGCTCGCTTCGCCGTGGCGGTTGGCGGAGGCGCGTGCGCTGGCGCGTCGCGTCGGGGGTTTGATCGCCGACGGCGCCCGGCCTGGAGACGTCGTGCTGCTGACCCGGACCACCACGGATCTGCGCGTCTACGAGCGCGCTCTCGAGGACGCCGGCATCCCCACCTACGTGATCGGCGGGCGCGGATACTGGGCGCATCCCCAGGTGATCGACATCGTCGCCTACCTGCGCGCGCTGGCCAACCCGCGCGACGAGGAGGCTCTGTACACGGTGCTGACCTCGCCGCTGGTCGGCCTGAGCGTCGGCGCGCTGGTCTCGCTGGCCGCGGCCGCGCGGGGCGGTGGCCGTGATCCGTGGTGGGTGCTGCGCGACCCCGAGGACCGACTCGACGAGCTCGACGCCGACGAGCGCCGCCGGCTCGAGGAGTTCGTCGCGTGGTTCGAGTCCGAGCGACGGGCGGCGGCGCGCTTGGGCGTCGAGGAGCTGATCGAGCGCGCGCTCGAGGTGACCGCCTATGACCTCACCGTGCTGGCGATGCCGGGCGGCGCGCGGCGCCTGGCCAACCTGCGCAAGCTGATGCGGCTGGGCCGCGAGCACGAGGCCGGCGCCGGCCGGGATCTCCGCGGCTTCCTCGAGTTGGTCGCGCGCCGGGCCGCCGGCCGGGCCGGCGCCGCCGACAGCCGGGAGAGCGAGGCGCCGGTCGAGAGCGAGGCGCTGAACGCCGCCCGCCTGATGACGATCCATCGGGCCAAGGGGCTCGAGTTCCCGATCGTCTGCGTGGCCGACCTCGGCCGCTCGCCGATCCGCCGAGCCGAGCTGATCCGCATCGGTCGCGACGGTCGTCTCGGCCTTCGCCTGTCCGAGCCGGGAACCGGCAAGGCGGAGCCGGCGCTCAATTACCAATCGCTCGGCGAGGCCCAGATCCGCGCCGAGCAGCAGGAGGAACGGCGACTTTTCTACGTGGCGATGACGCGGGCGCAGGAGCGCCTGATCCTGAGCGGGGCGGCCAAGCTCGAGGCCATCGGCTCCGGACCGACGCCGATCGCCTGGATCGCGCCCGCGCTGGTGCCCGACATCGCGGCCCGGGTGCAGGGTGGCAGCGGGATCAGCGACGGACTCGTGGGCTACACGTTCGTCGGCCCGCAGGAAGACGCCCAAGGTCAGGCGATCGTCCGGTTGTCGCAGGACGGGTTCGCGCCGGCGGCCATGCCCGAGTGTGCGCCGGCGCCCTTGCCGCCGGCCCCGGCCGCGGCCCCGGTCTCCGCGCTCAGCTACTCCGCCCTGGCCGCATACGCGCGCTGCGGATACCGGTTCTA
>JALYXK010000385.1 GCA_030947145.1 Actinomycetota bacterium | reverse complement strand
TCGCGAGTTCGCGCTGTTGCGAGCGATCGGCGCGACGCGACGCCAGGTCTTGGCCTCGGTGCTGACCGAGGCCTCGACGATTGGGTCGCTCGGATCGATCGTGGGGATCCTCGGCGGGCTCGCCGCGGCCGCCGGGATCCGCAAGCTGTTCGCCGGCGTGGGTCTCGATCTCCCCTCCTCGACGCTCGTGCTGCAGCTGCGGACGGTGCTCCTGGGGCTCGCCGTCGGCGTCCTGGTGACGGTCAGCGCCGGCCTGTTCCCCGCGCTGCGGGCCATGCGCGCGGCCCCGCTGGAGTCCTTGCGCGAAGGCGCGGCGCTGGCGGCGCGAGGCGACTCGAGCAAGTGGCTGCGCTTCGGGGCGGCGGTGGTGCTGGCCTTGGGCGGCCTGCTGGTGATCTTCACCGGTTCGGGCACCGCTACCGAGCGTCTGACCCAGAGCGCGATTGGTGCGGGCCCGCTCGTTCTCGCCATCCTCGTCGCCAGCCCCCTGATGGTCCGGCGCCTGGCCGGCATCGTCTCCTGGCCGATCGAGCGCCGTGGCGGCATCGTCAGCCGGCTCGCCCGGGAGAACGCGGGGCGCAATCCGGTCCGAACCGCGGTCAGCGCCTCCTCACTGATGATCGGACTGGCGCTCGTCCTGTTCGTGACCATCTACGCCAGCGGGTTGCGCACCTCGACCTCCCGGATCATCCACCAGACCTTCCTCGGCGACCTGACTATCGAGAGCCAGGACGGCCAAAGCTCGATCCCATCGGCCAGCGCCCAGGCGGCAGCCTCCGCCCCTGGCGTGCTCGCTCTCTCGAGCCTGAAGGCCGCGCCGGCCCAGCTCGGCGCCGCCGGGAAGATCACCGCGGAGGGGATCGACCCGAACACGATCGGGCAGGTGTATCGCTTTGATTGGATCCGCGGCTCGAGCGCCACGCTGGCCGGACTCGGCCCCGAGGACGCGATCCTCGAGCAGGACACCGCGCGCGCCGCCCATCTGTCGGTTGGTGACCGGGCCAGGCTCATCGGCGAGACCGGCCTGGGTAAGACCGTGACGATCGCCGGGATCTACTCCGACCGGGCGCTGCTGCGCGGGATCGCGCTGCCCCAGGTCGAGTTCGATCAGCTCTTTCACCAGGATCGCCTGCAGGACGTGTTCGTCAAGCTCCAGCCCGGCTCGAGCCTGGTCAGCGCCGAGGGCGCAGTGGACCGAGCGCTGAGCTCGCTGCCCGGAGTCGTCGCCCGGTCCGAGAAGCAACTCGCCGACGAGGTGTCGGGGCGGGTGAACAGCATCCTCATCCTGTTCTATGCGCTTCTGGCGATGAGCGTGCTGATGTCGCTGCTCGGCATCGTCAACACGCTCAATCTTTCAGTCCATGAGCGCACGCGCGAGCTGGGGATGCTCCGCGCTATGGGCATGACCCGGAGCCAGGCGCGCCTGCTGATCCGCAACGAGAGCATGATCACCGCGGCGATCGGATCGATCGTCGGCGTCGGGCTGGGCATCTTCCTGGCCTGGGTGGTGATCCGCTCGCTCTCCAGCGAGGGCATCGCCTTCTCCCTCCCCTGGCTCCAGGTGGTCGGCGTGCTCGCGGTCGGGCTGCTGGCCGGCGTGCTGGCGGCCGCACCCCCGGCGCGGCGCGCGGCGCGACTCGACCTGCTGGCGGCGATCGCTCACGAATAGGTCGCCTGCGCTCCGTCCGCACCGGGCGGCTACTCTTGCCGCCATGCGTTGCCTGATCCCGATCGCGATCATCGCCACGCTGGCCCTGGCCGGCTGCGGCTCGTCCTCCCAGAAGTCGCCCGCGACGGGCGGCGCTGCGCGCAGTACCGAGTTGTCGTACTTCGGCTCGGGCTCACCGTTCGTGATGAGCCTGTCCACTTCGCCGGGGGCAACCTCGGTCAAGACCGGCCTCTCGCTGGTGAACACGTTCCCAGGCGCCGCGTTCGGGGAGCAGGCGATCATCTCGAAACTGCAGCAGGTCGGGATCGACTACCAGACCGACATCAAGCCGCTGTTCGGCAACCCGATCATGTTCGGCGCGGCCAGCTCGACCCTGTCCGGCTCCGCCCGCAACAACGTAATGGTGGTCTGGGTCACCAAGGACGCCACCAAGCTGGCCGCCTTGATCAAGAAGATCCCCGGCCTCTCGCCCGGCGGCACCCACGACGGCGCGACGCTCTACGGGCTCGGTTCCACGGCGGCGCTGGCGGTGGCCGGCGCGACCCTGGTGATCGGCTCATCCGGACCCAACGTCAATGCCGCGCTCGATCGCCATGCCAGCGGCAGCGGGTTCAGCTCCGCCGAGTACGCCCGGCTCTCCAACGGGCTTCCCCAGGACACGCTGATGAGCGCCTTTGGCGACCTCACCACCGTGCTGTCGGCCACGCGGGCGGCCAAGGCGCGCAGCGTCCCCTGGGTCGGCGCGATTCGCGGCTACGCGGCGTCGATCAGCGCCACCGGCGCGGGAGTCAGCTTCCAGTACCGCCTCGATACCAGCGGCCGCACGCTCGGCTCGGCGCAGCTGCCAATCGCGCCGGGCACGGCCGCGCCGAACCTGGCCGGCTCGCTGCCGATTACCGTCGGCGTGGCCAATCCGGCGCAGATTGCCACCTTCGCCGAGGGCGCCGAGCAGAGTACCTCTCCGGCGGGATGGGCCAAGTACCAGCAACGGCAGGCCGCGGCCAAGGCCAAGACCGGGTACAGCCTCGACGATCTGTTCAAGCAGCTCACCGGCAATCTGATCCTCAGCAGCGATACCCACACGACGATGGGGCGTGTCGCGGTGGCCGACGCGAGCCAGGTCAGCCAGATCGTCACGAAGCTCGCCACCCAACCGGCGGCGTTCTTCGCCCACTCGCGCAAGACAAAGTCGCTCGGCGGGGGCTTTTACTCGATCCAGGACGGCAAGACCACGCTGACGATCGGGGTGGCCGGCGGCCAGCTCCTGGTCGGCAAGGCTTCAGTGGCCCAGCTCCGCGCCTTCGCGGGTCAGCCGGCCGCCCCGGCGGCCGGTGCGCACGGCAGCATCGCCTTCCGCGTCGCCCTACTCCCGCTGCTGCGCTTGACGCTCAAGAAGGCGCCGCCGCAGATCGCCCAGGTGATCCTCTCCGCGCTGGGGGACATCTCCGGCTGGACGCAGGCCAGCGGCCCCGCGCTGACCGGCAACGCGACCCTCGCGGTCAAGTAGGACCGCGCGCCGGCGGGGCGATCAGCCGCCGGGCGGACGTGGTAAGCCGCCGGCCGGCGCGATCAGCCGCCGGCGAGCGTGGTCACGACGGCCTCGTAAACCCCGGCGCCGTAGGCCTCCGAGGCCACGCGGACCCCGGGTCGTCCGCGCACCTCGGCCGCCAGCGAGGGATCTCGCTCCAGCGCGTTGGCCACCAGCCAGAAGCAGCCGACCACCGAGGCCGCCGACATGTCCTCCCGCGAGTCGCCGACCGCGATGCACTCCGCCGGCTCATAGCCGCGGTTCTGCATGTGCCGGGCCACCGCCCGCGCCTTGGAGGAGCCTGACGGGATCAGATGGTAGGCGTGAATCCTCGGCAGCCCGCCCAGTCGCTCCGAGGCGCCGCTGATCACGCCGTTGTCGACCAGCCGCAGCCAGCCGAAGCCGGCCGCGGCCAGGACCGACGCCACCTCCTCGAGGTCCACGCCGCCCCGGAACAGGTGGGAGACCTCGCGGCCGGTCGCCCACGGCGTGTGATACTCGAGCTGTCGGTCGAAGCGCTCGAGCAGCAGCGCGGGGGCTCCCGAGGCCTCGATCTGCTCGTAGATCGAGTCATCCTCCACCGGAACCACCCCGTCGGTCAGCCATTCCAGTGCCCCGTCCAGGACGAGCCCGCAGCCGAGCTCGAAAATGTAGGACCGCTGGCCGATCAGCCGGGCGGCCTCGAACACGCTCTGCTGGCGGCGGCCCGAGTAGAGAACGACCTCGGCGCCGGCGCGGTCACAGGCCTGCAGCGTCCGCACGGAGTCAAGCGAGAACTGACCGTCGGCACCCCGGAGCAAGGAGGCATCGGGGCCGAGCAGGGTCCCGTCGAGGTCGGCGTAGAGGGCGCGCATGGCGGGCGCGACCGTAGCAGCCGCCCGGATTGGGGCGCCGCCATACTCAGTCCCGGTGGCCACGACGAGAGAAACCGAGCCCTGGGCCAGGCTGCTCGAGCTCGGCCGCGAGAACGAGCGGCTGGTTCACGACGATTTTTATGAGGCGCGCTCCGCGCGCTTGGTTGGCGTCCCCGAGGACCTCGATCCCCGGGTCAGGGATGCGCTCTCGAAGGTCGGAGTGGCGGAGCTCTATGCCCACCAGGCTGAGGCATTGGCCTGCGCCTTCGCCGGCCCCACGATCGTCACCACCGGCACCGCCTCGGGAAAGTCGCTGTGCTTTCAGCTGCCCACGCTCGAGGTCCTGGTCACCGACCCGGCGGCGCGGGCGCTGTACATCTACCCGACCAAGGCGCTGGCCCAGGATCAGGCCCGGGCACTACACGCCTTCGGGCTGGGCAAGTTGCTGCGTCCGGCGATCTACGACGGAGACACCCCGCGCGCCGAGCGCTCGGCGATCCGCAAGCGGAGCAACCTGATCCTGACCAATCCGGACATGCTCCACATCGGGATCCTGCCGAACCACCCTGCCTGGGACGAGCTGCTGGCCAACCTCGCCTTCGTGGTCATCGATGAGGCCCACGTCTACCGTGGCGTGTTCGGCTCGCACGTGGCCAACGTGCTGCGGCGGCTGCGCCGCGCGGCGGCGATCCACGGCACCCAGCCGCGCTTCCTGCTGGCCAGCGCGACGATCGCCAACCCACTCGAGCTGGCCGAGGACCTCACCGGGCTGAGCGACATCACCCTGGTCGACAGCGACTGCGCCCCGCAGCCCGGGCGTCGCGTGGCGATGTGGAACCCACCGCTGCTCGACGCCGAGCTCGGCATCCGGGCCTCGGCGCTGTACGAGGCGGCCGAGGTGTTCTCCGAGCTGATCGGCGCCGGGGTGCGGACGATCTGCTTCATGAAGTCGCGCAAGGGGATCGAGCTGATCCTGCGCCATTCCGTCGATCGGCTTGATCCGGAGCTCGCCGCCCGGATCGCTCCCTACCGCGGCGGCTATACCCCGGCCCAGCGCCAGGACATCCAGCGCCGGCTGACCAGCGGCGAGCTGCTCGGCGTGGTCACCACCGACGCGCTCGAGCTGGGGATCGACATCGGGCAGCTCGACGCCGCGATCTGCGTGACCTTCCCCGGGACCGTGGCCAGCCTGCGGCAGATGTGGGGTCGCGCCGGGCGGCGCGGACGAGGTCTGGCGGTGTACATCGCCGGCGAGGACGCACTCGATCAGTTCTTCTGCCGGCACCCCGACGAGTTCCTGCAGCGGCCGGTCGAGGCGGCGATCATCGACCCTTCGAGCCCTCAGCTCTACGCCGAGCACCTGCTCTGCGCGGCCCACGAGGGCCCGCTGAGCGACGACGACGCGCCGTTCCTCGGGTCGGGTTGGCGCGAGGTTGCCGAGCAGCTGGCCGATGCCGGCTTTCTGCGTGCGCGGGCCGGCGGATTCGTCCCGATGCGGGCCGACGACTACCCGGCGGGGCGGGTGGCGCTGCGCTCCGCCTCGGCCGACAGCTTCGTGCTGATCGACGCCAG
>JALYXK010000363.1 GCA_030947145.1 Actinomycetota bacterium | reverse complement strand
TGGTACGGTTCCCGGGTGAGGCGTCGACGCCTGCCCCTGCCGTTGCTCGCGATCGTCGTCCTGGCGGCGGGATGCGGTCAGTCCTCCGGCTTGGCGGACGGCGGGTCCTCGGGCCGGCCACAGGTCGTGGTCGCCGAGAACTTCTGGGGCAGCATCGCGCGTCAGCTCGGAGGGACCCGGGTGACGGTCCGGAGCCTGATCGTGAACCCGAGCACGGACCCGCATTCCTATGAGCCGACGGCGTCGGACGGGATCGCCCTGGCCCGTTCGCAGTTGGCGATCGTGAACGGGATCGGGTACGACGCGTGGGCATCGAAGCTACTCGAGGCGAACCCCTCAAGCTCCCGCGCGGTGCTCGATGTCGGGAAGTTGCTGGGACTGCGGCAGGGCGATAACCCGCACCAGTGGTATTCGCCCTCCGCGGTGCGGCGGGTGATCGATCAGATCGTGGCGGATTACCAGCGGCTGGATCCTCGAGGGCGTGCGTACTTCGATCACCGGCGCGCGTGGTTCGAGAACCAGGGGCTGTCCGAGTACAACCGGTTGATCGCCCGGATCCGCGCCCGCTATGCCGGGGTGCCCGTCGGTTACAGCGAGAGCATCTTCCCGCCGCTCGGTCGAGTCCTCGGCCTCAGGCTGATGACGCCTTACAGCTTCGCCAAGGCGATTGCCGAGGGAACCGAGGTGAGCGCACAGGACAAGCAGACCGTCGACGCCCAGGCTCAGAACCGGCAGATCGTGGTGTGGGTCTACAACGCTCAGAACGCGACCCCGGACGTGCAGCGGGTGAACCGGCTCGCGCGGACCGCCCATATCCCGGTCGCGACCATCACCGAAACGCTCTCACCGGCGTCGGCTACCTTCGAGCAATGGCAGGTCGCGGAGCTGGGGACCCTCCGGCAGGCCCTTCACCGGGCGACGGGCCGATGACCGGCACGGCTCCGCTGGTGCGACTGGAGGGAGCACAGGCGCGAATCGGCGGCCGAACCGTCTGGAGCGAGGTGGACATCACGGTCGCCGCCGGCGAGTTCACCGCGATCCTCGGCCCGAACGGGTCGGGCAAGACGACCCTGCTCCGGGTGCTGTTGGGCGAACTGCCCCTCGCCGCGGGAAGCGCGTCGGTGCTCGGCCACGCGCCGGGGGCGGTCAACCGTCAGATCGGCTATCTGCCCCAGCGCCGCCACTTCGACCCGAGCATCCGGATTCGCGGTGTCGATCTGGTCAGGCTCGGTCTCGACGGCGCTCGGTGGGGGCTCTCGATCCGGCGGACCGGGCGCGAGCGAGTCCAGGAGGCGATCGCCATGGTCGGCGCCGGCGACTACGCCGCCCGGTCCATAGGCCGCCTCTCCGGCGGCGAGCAGCAACGGCTGCTAATCGCCCAGGCGCTGGTCAGCCGCCCGAACGTGCTGATCTTGGACGAGCCGTTGGACAGCCTCGATCTGCCCAACCAGACCGCGGTCGCGGCGCTGCTGGCCCGCATCTGCCGCCAGCAGGGCGTGAGCGTCATATTGGTCGCACACGACGTCAACCCGCTGCTGTCCTACCTCGACCGGCTGGTCTACTTCGGCGGCGGGCGGGCGGCGGTCGGCACGCCGGCCGAAGTCATCACGGCAAAGACCCTCAGCGGCCTCTACGGCGTTCCGATCGAGGTGCTGCGGACCGCGGACGGCCGGCTGTTCGTGGCCGGGCTGCCCGAAGCGCCCGCCCATCACAGCGACCGTCATGAGCACCACTAGCATGCTCGCGGCCGCCAGCCTGTCGGTTGACCCGATCTCAGATTTCCGCCAGCTGAGCGCTTACCCGTTCATGGTCAATGCGCTGCTGGCCGGCACGATCGTGGCGGTGTCGGCCGGGGTCGTCGGCTGGTTCATGGTGCTCCGCCGTGAGAGCTTCGCCGGGCATACCCTCTCGCTGATGGCCTTCCCTGGAGCCACCGGGGCACTGCTGATCGGCCTCCCGGCCGCCGTGGGCTACTTCGCGTTCTGCAGCGCCTCCGCGCTGGTGATCGGCGGCGCCGCGGGCTCGGGCGCACGCAGCCGTCGCGGCGAGGAATCCGCGGTCACCGGGGCGGTGCAGGCGTTCGGACTGGCCTGCGGATTTCTGTTCCTGAGCCTCTATCAGGGCGTCCTCTCCGGCTATGAGAACCTGCTGTTCGGCGACTTCCTGGGGATCACCCGCGGGCAGGTGCTCACGCTGGGAATCGTCGCCCTGCTCGTGCTCGGCTTCTTCGCGGCCGCCGGCCGACCGCTGCTGTTCGCCTCTCTCGATGAACCGGTGGCCAGCGCGAACGGCGTTCCCGCGCGCGGGCTGGCGCTGGCCTTCCTGCTCGTGCTTGGGCTGGCGGTCGCCGCGACGGCTCAGATCACCGGGGTACTGCTCGTGTTCGCGCTGCTGGTCGCGCCCGCGGCGACCGCCCAGCTGATCACTCCGCGGATCGGCGCGAGCCTCGCGCTGACGGTGATCCTGGGGATCGTGATCACCTGGGTCGGGCTCGCGCTGGCCTACTTCTACGACTATCCCGTGGGGTTCTACATCACCACGGTGGCGTTCGCCACCTACGTCATCGCGCGAATCGCTCGCGCGGCGATCGGCCACCCGACGCGCCCGCGTCGGCGGCGGCGGATCGCTCGAGCGGGAACGTGATGTTCGATCAGGAGTTCGTCCGCAACGCGTTCCTGGCCGGCACCGCGATCGCGCTGGCCTGCGGCCTGGTCGGCTACTTCGTCGTGCTCCGCGCTCAGGTGTTCGCCGGCGACGCGCTCTCGCACGTCGCGTTCACGGGCGCGCTGGCCGCCGCCGCCGCCGGCGTCGATACCCGGATCGGCTTGTTCGCCGGCACGATCCTGCTCGCGCTGATCTTTGGCGCTCTCGGTGACCGCACGGCCGCCGACGACGTCACCATCGGGATCATCTTCGCCTGGATCCTCGGGCTCGGCGTGTTCTTCCTGGCGTTGTTCAGCTCCGGCGCGGGCGGCGGCAACGGGGTGCTCGGAGCCCGAACGCTGTTCGGATCGATCTTCGGGCTCAGCGCCCGTGATGCTTGGCTGGCCGCCGCGATCGGGGCGGCGATCGTCCTCGCCCTCCTGGCCATCGCCCGGCCGCTGCTGTTCTCCAGCGTCGACCCGGCCGTGGCCGCGGCGCGCGGAGTGCCCGTCCGCGCTCTCGGCCTGCTGCTCCTCGTGCTCCTCGGGGCGACCACGGCGGAGGCGACCCAGGCGATCGGCGCTCTGCTGCTCCTCGGCCTGATCGCCGCGCCCGCCGGCGCCGCCCAGCGACTGACGGCGAGCCCCTACCTCGCCTTCGCGCTCTCCGGCGCGCTCGCCGTGCTCTGCACCTGGGTCGGGCTGACGCTCAGCTACCTGGTCCCCGACCTGCCGCCCAGCTCGGCGATCATCGCGGTGGCCAGCGCGACCTACCTGCTCGCCTTCCTGCTGAGCATCGACCGGCACGGCCTCCGCGCCCGGCTCGCGTTCTCCGCCACCCGCGAGAGCGAGAATTAGACTGAAACCATGGCGGCAGAGAACACCGAGAGCTGGGCCGCGCGCGCGCAACGCGTGCTGGCCCGGAGCAACCGCCACACGGGCGCCGCACGCCTGGCCGTGCTCGAGCTTTTGGATGGGCAGACCTGCGCGCTCTCCGCGCTCGAGATAGAAGACGCGCTTCGCGTCCGCGACCGACCCGTCGGCCGCGCGAGCATCTACCGCATCCTCGACGAGCTGGAACGACTGCACCTCGTCCAGCGACTGCAGATCGGGCAGGCCAAGGCTCGCTACGAGGCGATCCGTGCCGGCGACGGACACCATCACCACCTCGTCTGCGACAACTGCGGGACCGTCACCCCGTTCACCGACGACGGCCTCGAGCACGCCATCAAGAACCTCAGCCATCGCGTCCCCATGCACGTCGCCGAGCACGAGATCGTCCTCCACGGCGCCTGCCGGGACTGCGCCGAATAACCGCTCGAGCGTCCACTTCGCGGGCGCTCCCTACCCGGGAAGCGCGCGCCTTGGACCGGAAATAGGTCCTACGACCAGCGACCTATTGCGATTCGGACCGGCCGGCTGCCAACGTTCGCCGTCGACGCCGTGATCGGCGCCCCATGACCGAGGAGCCTCAGATGTCACGTGATGGTGTGGGAGCGGTGCCGCTGGCGGCCCTCCGGGCACCGTCCGGCTCTCGCGGGGACGGCGGACCACCCGGAGGGATAACCGTGCTGGTCGTAGACGATCACCTGGGCTTTCGCCGCGCGCTCGAGTCGCTGATCCGCAACGCCGGAGATCTGGTCTTGCTCGGTTCGGCCTGCGACGGTGAGGAGGCGATTCGGATGACGACTCAGCTCCGCCCGCGGGTCGTGGTGATGGATTTGGGAATGCCGGGGATGGATGGCGTGGAAGCCACTCGGCGCGTTCGCGGCCGGCAGCGGGCGCCGGCGGTTGTGGCCCTGTCGGGATCCCACGAGCTGATTCGGGAAGCCGTCGCGGCCGGGGCCGCGTTCGCGGTGCTCAAGGATGTGGACCCGGGGCGGCTGCTCGAGGTGATCCGAGCGGCGGGCGGTTAGACCTCGGTCCGGTCTGGTCTGTGCTTCGCTGGGAGGTCGAGCATTGTCAGAGCGCTGACGCTCAGCCTCGGATTTGTTCATTCGCGCGTGAAGTTTTCTGACTCTTGCACTCTGGGGATGGAACGGACACCTTTTGTGACGGAAGCCCTTCTCAACTCCACGTCGCCGCGGCTCCAAGAGGGCGGCGCCGCGGAGCGTCGGGGCCGAGGACCGGATCCGACCCTGGCGCGGCTGTTCGCCCGTTTCGCGTTGACCGGCCTGGTGGCGATGATCATCATCGGGGTGATCGCGTTCGTGGTGGTGCGCCGATCGGCGACCTCGGGCGCGATCCGCCAGGCCAAGGAGCTGACGCAGCTCGCGGGCCGCGGGATCGCGGAGCCGTTGCTCAGCCAGGGCGTGCTGCGCGGGGTCCCCGCTGACCTGGCGCGACTCGATCGGGTGGTCCGCCGGCGCGTGCTTCAGGGCACCCCGATCGTGCGGGTCAAGATCTGGAACGCGCGCGGGCGGATCATCTACTCCGATGCGCCGACGTTGATCGGCTCGGTGTTTCCCCTGGGAGCTGATGAGCTGCGCGTGCTGCACGACGGTGGCGTAGAGGCCGATGCCAGCGATCTGAGCCGGCCGGAGAATCGATCCGATCGCCGGTTCAAGCGGCTGGTGGAGGTGTATGTCGGAATTCGCGGGCCGAACGGAACGCGGCTGTTATACGAGGACTACGAGCGTTCGAGCACGATCTCCGCGAGCAGCCGGCGCCAGGGCGGTGGCCGGCGGAAACACTGCCGCCGCAGGCGATGAGAGCATGCGGAAGGCGATCGCCGACGCGGCATCGGAGACCCGGGAGACCATTCGTGAGCTTCGCACCCTGCTGGTGGACATTACCCACCCACGCTGCAACGCTCCGGCCTGCTGGCCGCTCTGAATGATCTTGTCGCATCGCTACGGGCCTCAGGCGTGGACGTGTCGCTGCAGGTACCCGGTGCGGCGGAGCTTCCCGATGACATCGAGGCCCTGTTCTACCGGGTCGCCCAGGAGGCGATCCGCAACGCCAGAAGCCACGGCGAGGCGACGGAGGTCGAGATCTGCGTGGAGACCGATCCCCATCAGGCGATCCTGTCCGTGGTCGACAACGGACGGGGCTTCTCGCCCGAGGCGGGGGGCGAGCGTCAGCGGGAGAGCCATTTCGGGCTGCGGCTGATGCGCGATCTGGTCGACCACGCCGGCGGCCGGTTGGCGGTCGTCTCATCCCCCGGCCAGGGCGCATCGATCCGGCTCACGGTGCCGCTGCGATGATCACGCTGCTGATCGCCGATGACCACCCACTCGTGCGCAATGCTCTGACGCAGTTGCTGGGCGCTGTCGAGGACATCGACGTCGTCGCGACGGCGGCCAACGGCCGGGAGACGGTGGACATGGCGCTGGAGACCTCCCCGGACGTGGTGCTGATGGATCTCGAGATGCCAGAGCTCAGCGGGATCGAGGCCACGCGGGCGCTGAAGGCGGCAGGCTCCTTGGCGCGAGTCGTCATCCTGACCACCTTCTCCGACCGCGAGCGCATCATGGGAGCGCTCGACGCGGGAGCCCTCGGCTACCTGCTGAAGGACGCCGAACCCGAGGAGATCATCCGCGGCGTCCGGGCCGCCGCCAAGGGCGATTCTCCGCTGGCGCCCCGGGCGGCCCGGGAGATGATCACCGAACGCACCCAGACGGGGAACGATTCGAGATTGAGCGCTCGAGAAGCGGAGGTGCTCGCGCTGGTTGCCGAAGGCCTCCCGAACAAGCTGATAGCCCGGCGTCTGGAAATCAGCGAGAAGACCGTAAAGGCCCATCTGACCAGCGTCTTCGCGCAGATCGGAGTCAGCGACCGCACCCAAGCCGCGCTCTGGGCCCAGCGGCACAACGTCGGATCGTAGGCCGCCGGCCCCAGAGGTTCACCGAACTCTCCTAGCGATGGTTCGGCCCATCGTCGTCGCCGTGCCGGTCGTGTCGAGCCAGGTCATCGCCGCCCTGACGGGCGTGGCGGACCAGGTCATCGCTACCGCGACGCAGGCGGTGATCGGCGCGGTGATGCTCCTGACGGACGTGAGTGACGGGATCGTCACTCCCATGGCGGGCCTGAGCGATTCCGGGGACGGCGATGGCGCCGACGGCGGCGATCGAGATCAGGGCCTTGACGTAGCGAGATTGCATTGGGTTCTCCCTTTCCGGGGTGGTAGCAGTTGCCTCCCCCATGCTGGGTGCCGGGCGGTCCAAGATGCAATGGGACCTTCGTCGCACGCATCCGCCCTCTCTCCCTAAGACCTTTGTCCAATTGCGGTTGGGGCGCGCGCACGTCAGCGTTTGCACCGTGCTCGGCCCCCACGGGGGGCCCAACGACGAAAGGCAGTCCATGACCAATTCTCAGATCAATGATCAACTGGCGGCGGCGGTACGCGATGGCGTGGCGCGCGCCGCCGCTGTCGTCGGCCTGACTGGGATCGGGCTCATCCACCTGCTCGATCTTCCCTCCAAGCTGGAGGAGACCCCGTATCTCGGCTGGATGTACATCGCGCTGATCGTCGGCGCGGTCCTGTGCGCGTTCGACCTGGTGCGGACCGGATCCGAGCGGAGTTGGATGGCCGGCGGGGCGCTG
>JALYXK010000262.1 GCA_030947145.1 Actinomycetota bacterium | reverse complement strand
GTGGTCGATCACGAGCGCCGCGCCCGGCAGCTGGCCGGCGAGCGCGCCACCCGCCTGAAGACCGAGTCGCTGGCCCGGCGCAGCGGTAAGCGGATCTCGCTCGAGGACATCTTCCGCAGCGACCTGCAGGAGCTCAACCTGGTGCTCAAGTCCGATGTCGCCGGCTCGCTCGAGGCGATCGAGGACGAGATCGCCAAGCTGCCCCAGGACGAGATCTCGGTCAACGTGATCCGCCGCGCCGTCGGCGCCGTGACCGAGTCCGACGTGATGCTGGCCGCGGCCTCCGACGCCGTGATCCTCGCCTTCAACGTGCGGCCGGTCGGCGACGCGCGGGCGCTGGCCGACCGCGAGGGCGTCGAGATCCGTCACTACTCGGTGATCTACCGGGCGATCGAAGAGCTCCGCAACGCGATGGAGGGCATGCTCGTGCCCGAGGAGGTCGAGGAGACGCTCGGCTCGGCCGAGGTCCGTCAGATCTTCCGCGCATCGCGCGTCGGCACGATCGCCGGCTCGCACGTCACCGACGGCAAGATCACCCGTGGTTCCAAGGTCCGCCTGATCCGCGATGGGACGGTGGTCTGGGACGGCGAGATCCAGTCTCTGCGGCGGTTCAACGAAGACGCGCGGGAAGTCGCCGCGGGGTTCGACTGCGGAATCGTGCTGCGGGACTTCGCCGACATCAAAGAGGGTGACGTGGTCGAGGCGTACGCGACCCGTCAGGTCGAGCGCGAGCTCGCCTGACCAGGGTCCCGATGTCCGAGAGCGGCTTTGTCGCCGTGCTCGTGGTCGACCTGCACTTCCCCGAGGCGCACAGCCTCAAGGGCAAGCGCAAGGAGCTCTCCTCGGTCAAGGCGCAGCTGCGCGGCCGGCTCGGGACCGCCGTCGCGGAGACCGGGTATCACGATCTCTGGCAGCGCTCCCAACTTACGGCCGCGCTCACTGGAGGATCGCTGGCCACACTTTCGGCGGCGGTCGACAACGTCGAGCGCTGGCTGCATTCACGCTGCCCGGACGGAGTGTCGGTGGAGCGGCTATTCGCCTCGGTGGATGATCTCCGGGGCGTTTATCCAATCACCAAGGTGGAGGGATAGGATGACCACAGGACGGATGCGACGCGTCAATGAGGCGATCCGCGTCATCCTCAGCGACGCGATCGCGCGGGGGCTGAAGGACCCGCGCGTGGGATTCGTGACCGTGACCGGTGTCAAGACCAGCTCAGACCTCCGCCATGCCCGGGTTTACGTGAGCGTCTTCGGCGATCAGGCCGAGCGCGCCGAGAGCCTGGCCGGGCTGCATTCCGCACACGGGTTCCTGCAGCGGCGGGTGGCCAGCGAGCTGACGCTCAAGCACACGCCGATGCTGGCCTTTGAGTACGACGAGTCGATCGATCGGGGAATGCGCATCTCCGAGCTGCTCAACGAGAACGAACGCGCCGCGCCGACCGAGCCGGAGCCGGAGACCGATGGCTGACAACGGCAGCCCTTCGAGAGTTCGCGCCAGCGAATTCTCGCAAGCGCCGAAGGCGCCCGTCAGCGAATTCTCGCTAGCCCCGAAGGGGCCAGCCTCGGACCGGGACCAGGTGCTGGCCGAGCTCCGCGGCGCCGGCCGGCTGATCGTGGTCACGCACGAGAATCCCGACGGCGACGCCCTCGGCTCCCTGATCGCCATGCAGCAGACGCTCTCCGCGCTCGGCAAGCAGTGCGAGATGTTCGTCGACGCGAGCGAGTTTCCGCTCCCCCACGAATACCGCTTCCTGCCGCTCACCGGCGTGGTCAACGAGCCGCCGGAGGACCTCGATGAGCACACGATCGTGTTCCTGGACTGCGGCAACCTCGAGCGCAATCCAGCCACGGCGTTCCAGCGGCCGGGAATGCACATCCTCAACATCGACCACCACCACGACAACACCCGCTTCGGCACGGTCAATCTCGTCGCGCCCGAGGCGTCGTGCACGGCCGAGATCGTCTGGGACCTGATGCACGGGTTGGATGTCGAACCGACGCCGACGATCGCCGAGGCGCTCTACGTCGGCCTGATCACCGACACGGGCCGGTTCATGTACGAGAACACCGGACCGCGGGCACACCGGATGGCCGCGGAGCTGATCGAGGCGGGCGTGGACGTGCACGAGATCTACCGGCGCGTCTACGAGGGCGTGCCCCTGGGGAAGCTGGCCCTCTTCGCCCGGGGACTCTCGAAGGTCGAGCGCTATGACGACGGCCGGCTCACCGTGACTGCGCTCAGCGCCGCCGACTACGCCGAGTCGGGCGCCGAGGAGAGCTACTCCGAAGGCGTGATTGACCACCTTCGCGCCGTTCAGGGCACCGCCGTGGCCGCGCTCGTCCGTGACCGCCTCAGCGACGGCGACGGGGACGCCCAGCAGCGCAAGGTGTCGCTGCGCGCCAGCGACAGCCGCATTGACGTCTCGCAGATCGCCCGGGCGCAGGGAGGGGGCGGCCACCGCCAGGCCGCCGGCTTCACCACCACGCTCGAGTCCGACGCGCTGATCGAGTTCCTCCGCGCCCAGGTCGCGCAGCAGCTCTCCTGACATGTCCGCACCGGGCACCGGGCTGCCCCCCGACGGCTTGATCCTCTACGACAAGCCGGCCGGGATCACCTCACACGACGTGGTGGCGCGCGTCCGGAGCCAGTTCCCGCGGGGGGTCAAGGTCGGCCACGCGGGCACGCTGGACCCGTTCGCGACCGGCCTCCTGCTCGTGCTCGTCGGCCGGGCCACGCGGGTGCAGCGATTCCTGATGGCCCTGCCGAAGACCTACGAGGTGACCGCGCGCTTTGGAGCGGTTTCCAGCACCGGCGATCCCGAGGGCGAGATCGTCCATACCGGCGTGGTCCCCGACGGCCAGCTGTCGCTGCCGACCGGCACGGTCCGCCAGCGACCCCCGGCTTACTCGGCGGTCAAGATCGGTGGCCGGCGGGCCTACGCGCTGGCCCGCGCCGGCATGGAGGTGGAAACCGCGGAGCGCGAGATCGAGGTATACCGCTTCGAGGAGCGACCGCGGGAGGGGGAGCGGGGTGGGTTGGAAAAGGAGGAGATCAGGGGGCTCGAGCCGGAGCTGCGCGATTTCACGGTCGAATGCTCCTCCGGCACCTACGTGCGCAGCCTGATCGCCGACCTCGGCGACGCCTACTGCGAGCAGCTGCGACGGATCAGGATCGGCGAGTTCTCGGTGAGCGACGCCGATCCCGGCCGGATCGTCGAGCTCGGCGCCGCGCTCTCGTTCCTCCCCGAGCTACGCCTCGACGAGGAGCAGGCGACGCGCGCGGCCCACGGAGTCGCCGTGGCGGGCGAGGCTGACGGTGTCATCCGGCTGACCGGATCCGCAGGCCTGATCGCGCTGGCCGAGCCCGACCTCGACCCCGACGCCGACGCCGCGTGTCGGCTCAAGCCGATCGTCGTATTGCGCCCCGCGGTAGCGCGCGCCCAAAGATCAGGGGGCCGTCCCTGATGCAAGCGTCGCGTGCCGGTGTCAGGCTGTCGGCCGGCAAGCCGATCCAGGAGGTCCGAAAATGCAACTGGTGTTCCGCGTCCCACGCAGCGTCGTGGTCTGCGTCTCGATGCTCGTCCTCGCTCTGGCTCTGAGCGCCTGCGGGTCGTTTGACTCCGCGGCCTCGGGCGAGCATCTGATTAAGGACTACGTCAAGAAGTACGGCCAGGGCAAGGTCAGCGTCGAGTCGGTGAGCTGCCCGTCGGGGGTCAAGCAAAAGGTCGGCACCACCTACGACTGCCCGGTGAAGCTGCACGACGCGACCTCGAACGCCAACAGCTCCGGGACGATCACGATCCACATGGCGTCGGGAAACAAGGTCGAGATCCAGGGCAAGCAGGACCTCCACCTGCACTAGCTCCCCGGGTCGAGGCCAGGCGCCGGCGCCGGCCGGCGGCAGGAGGCCGCTAGGCTTCCGCGCCGATGCGGGTCACCGAGCTTTCAGCAGTGCAGGCGCGGCCGCGGAGAGTGGCGGTCGGCGAGTTCGACGGCGTTCACCTGGGCCACCGCGAGGTGATTCGCGGCAGCGATACGGTGCTGACCTTCGAACCGCACCCCCTGCGGGTGGTCAGGCCGGAGGCGGCGCCGAAACTGCTCACGAGCCTCGACGTGAAGGCCGAGCTGATCGCCGAGCTGGGGGTGGAGGAGGTCGTCGTGGTCCCGTTCGACCAGGGGTTCGCCCAGCAGAGCGCCCGCGAGTTCATCGACCACGTGCTCGTCGAGCGCCTGTGTGGGACCCACGTGGCCGTGGGCGAGAACTTTCGCTTCGGTCACCGCGCCGCCGGCGACGCGGCCCTGTTGGCCGCCGATGACCGGTTTCAGACCCGGGTTGTGCCACTGGTGGAGGTGGCCGGCGAGATCATCTCCTCGAGCCACATCCGGGCGCTGGTATCGGCCGGGGAGGTCGACGTCGCCGCCCGCTTCCTGGGCGCGCCGTTCAAGCTCAGGGGGACCGTCGTGACCGGCGACCGGCGGGGGCACGAACTCGGCTTCCCGACCGCCAACATCGTCCCCAACGAGGCGCTGGTGTGCCCCGGTCACGGTGTCTACGTCGCGCGCACCGACGGGGCCTGCGCGGCGGTCAGCGTCGGGGTCCGTCCGACCTTCGGCACCGGACGCGCGGTCCTGGTCGAGGCGTACCTGCTCGACCGCGACGAAGACCTGTACGGGCGCACGCTGACCATCGATTTCCTCGCCCGGCTGCGCGGAGAGCGCCGCTTCGACTCCGCCGAAGCGCTGATCGAGCAAATGAACCTCGACGTCGAGCGGACCCGCGAGCACTGCGTGGAATCGGCCGGCGCCGATCCCACGGCCGGCGGGTGACCGCCGCGCAACCCGGCTGCTACGCTTCCGCGCCGTATGACCGTTACCCAAGAACGCAAGCAGGAGCTGATCGAGAAGTTCGGCGACAGCGCTGCCGACACCGGTAAGGCCGAGGTCCAGGTCGCCCTGCTGACCGAGCGGATCAATGGTCTGACCCAGCACCTCCGTGACCACCGCAAGGACCACCATTCCCGCCGCGGGCTGCTGATGCTCGTCGGTCGCCGCCGCCGGTTCCTGAACTACCTTCAGCGCACCGATCTCGAGCGCTACCGCGCGCTCGTCCGCGAGCTCGGTCTCCGCAGGTGACGCCGATCGCGGCCGGTGAGACCGCGCCCGAGTTCCGGCTTGGCCGCGCGGACGGCGCCGACTTCACGCGAGCCGACTTCGAGGGCCAGACCACCGTGCTGGTGTTCTATCCGTTCGCGTTCAGCCCGGTCTGCACCGACCAGCTCAACCTCTATGAGGAGGTGCTGGGAGATCTCTCGGAGCGCGGCGCGACCATGTACGGGGTCTCGTGCGACGCGAGCTGGTCGCAGACGGCGTTCAAGGAAAAGCTTGGCGTGAGTATCGAGCAGCTGTCGGATTTCGAGCCGAAGGGGGCGGCCTGCCGCGCCTTCGGCGTCTACCACGAAGGCGGTTTCCCGCAGCGGGCGCTGGTCATCATCGGGCCCGACGGCAACGTCAAATGGAGCCACCAGGCGGCCTCGCCCGGCGACCTGCCCGGGGCGAACCTGATCTTCGACGGCCTGGGAGACTAGTCTCGCTCCAGCGGTGAGCCGGCTCAGCTCAGCTCCGGTGCCGCCGCCGGGCGGCGCCGATCACATACTCGGCCTCGTCGATGCGCCGCTGGTGATCGAGTACGCCGATTTCGAGTGCCCATACTGCGCGACGGTCAGCCTCCAGCTGGCGGGGCAGGCGGTGAGGCGCGTGTTCCGGCACTTCCCGGTCCGCTCGAGCCATCCGCGGGCCTGGCCGGCGGCCTGCGCGGCCGAGGCGGCCGCGCTGCAGGGCCGCTTCTGGGAGATGCATGACTCCCTGTTCGCCGACCAGGCCCGGCTCGAGGATCCGCACCTCTGGGAGCGAGCCCGCGTGCTCGGCCTCGACGTCGAGAGGTTCGACGCGGATCGACGCGGCGAGACGGTGCTGGCCCGGGTACGCGCGGACTTCGCATCAGGTGTCCGGGCCGGGGTCGTGACCACGCCGACGCTGTTCGCCGGTGGCGAGATGTACTCCGGCCGGCTGGCCGCCGCGGAGCTGGCCGGCTGATCCGAGGAGGGCGTCTGCCCCAGGGCCCGCTACCATCCCAAGAGTTCGGAATAAAGACGAAACGAAGAACTCCGCCGACCGAAGGGCGGAGCAGAAGAGGTAACTACATATGTCTGACGCCGTTACGCGCGTCTCCGTCGAAATCGCCGGCAAGGAGATTTCTTTCGAGACCGGCAAGCTGGCCAAACAGGCCTCCGGCGCAGTGGTCGTCCGAACGGGCGACACGATGGTTCTATGCACAGCGACCGCGGGTAACCTGCGGGACGTCGACTTCCTGCCCCTCACGGTGGATGTCGAGGAGCGCATGTACGCCGCTGGGAAGATCCCCGGCTCATTCTTCAAGCGTAAGGGTCGCGCCGGCGAGAAGGCGACGCTGACCGCGCGCCTGATCGATCGTCCGATCCGGCCGCTGTTCCCCAAGGGCTGGCGTTATGAGACCCAGCTCGTCGCCCTGCCGATGTCGGTGGATCATGAGAATCCCTACGACATGCTGGCGATGAACGGGGCCTCCGCGGCTCTGATGGTCTCCCACATTCCGTTCCCGACTCCGGTCGGCGCGGTGCGGATCGGCAAGATCGACGGCAACTTCGTGATCAACCCCAACGAAGAGGATCTGCTGGAGTCGACCGACCTCGACCTGATCGTGGCCGGCACCGACGCGGCGATCCTGATGGTCGAGGCGGGGGCCAACGAGATCCCCGAGGCCGAGATCCTCGATGCTCTGGACATCGCCCACGACGCGATCAAGAAGATCATCGGCGCCCAGCGCGAGCTGGCTGAAAAGGCCGGCAAGGAGAAGATCGAGGTCGCGATCCCGCAGGTCGACGAGGACCTCTACGAGCAGGTCAATGCCTCCCACGGCGAGGCGCTCTCGCAGGCCACGCAGGTGCAGGACAAGCTAGCGCGCCAGGATGCCTCCAAGGCGGTCGAGGAGCAGATCCTCGAGCACTACGCCGGGGATCCCGCGTCCGAGGACTACGCCGCCCGCCGCTCCGCGGCCCAGCGCGCCTTCGACAAGCTCGAGAAGACGCTGATCCGCCAGCGGATCGCCGTCGAGAAGAAGCGCCCGGACGGCCGTAGCTCCGAGGAGATCCGTCCGATCTCGATCGAGGTCTCGGTGGCGCCCCGCACCCACGGTTCGGCCCTGTTCACCCGTGGCCAGACGCAGGCCTTCAGCGTGGCGGCGCTCGGCACCACGCGTGAGGAGATGCGCCTCGACACGCTTGGCCTCGAGACGACCAAGCGCTACTTCCACCATTACAACTTCCCGCCGTTCTCGGTCGGGGAGGCCGGCTTCATGCGCGGTCCCAAGCGCCGCGACATCGGCCACGGGGCGCTCGCTGAGCGGGCGCTGGTGCCGATGATCCCCAGCCAGGAGGACTTCCCGTACACGATCCGCGTGGTCTCGGACATCCTCGAGTCCAACGGCTCGAGCTCAATGGCCTCGGTGTGCGGCTCGACCCTCTCGCTGATGGACGCCGGCGTGCCGATCAAGGCGCCGGTGGCCGGTATCGCCATGGGCCTGATCAAGGAGGGGGATGACTACATCATCCTCACCGACATCGCCGGCGTCGAGGATCACCTCGGCGACATGGACTTCAAGGTCGCCGGCACCAAGGACGGGATCACCGCGTTGCAGATGGACATCAAGATCACGGGCGTGACGTTCGAGATCATGCGCGATGCGCTCACCCAGGCGAAGGTGGCGAGGGAGTTCATCCTCGGCGAGATGAACAAGGTGATCGACGCGCCGCGGTCCGAGCTGTCCCCGCACGCGCCGGGAATCTCCTCGATTCAGATCGATCCCGAGAAGATCGGCCTGCTGATCGGCAAGGGCGGCGAGACGATCCGCTCGTTGCAGGAAGAGTTCGAATCGCAGATCGACGTCAACGACGAGGGCATGGTCCTCGTCTACGCCGCCGACCGCGAACGCGGCGACGCGCTGGTCGATCGGATCCGGTCGATGACCAAGGAGGTCGAGGTCGGCGACGAGTTCAGCGGCAAGGTCGTCAAGACGACCAACTTCGGCGCCTTCGTCGAGCTCTCCAAGGGCACCGACGGCCTGCTGCACATCTCCAACGTCGCGCCAGGACGCCGGATCGACACGGTCGAGGAAGTCATCAACAAGGGTGACGAGATCGCCGTGCGCGTCGTCGAGGTCGATCGCGAGCGTGGCCGGATCGGCCTGCGCATGGCCGATGACCCCGACGTGGCCGGCAAGACGGCCGAGGAGCTCGCTTCGGTCGGCAGCGGCGACGGCGGGGGTGGGCGTGACCGATCTCGTGACCGCGGCGGCGATCGCGGTGGACGCGACGGTCGTGACCGCGGCGGACGTGACCGCGGCCCCCGTG
>JALYXK010000343.1 GCA_030947145.1 Actinomycetota bacterium | reverse complement strand
CCTACACGGCCCACGTCCCCTACTCGTATCAGGAGATGTACGTGCCGGCCAACACCACCGTCGTGCTCCGCATCCAGTCGCTCGACGTGATCCACTCCTGGTGGATCCCCTCGCTCGGCGGCAAGGTCGACGCGGTGCCCGGGTACACCACCTACACCTGGTTCAAGGCAAGCAAGGCGGGCGCGCTCTATCACGGCCAGTGCGCCGAGCTGTGCGGGCGCCTGCACGCGGCCATGACCGCGCTCGTCCAGGTCCTCACGCCGGCGCACTACCAGAGCTGGCTCACTCACCAGAAGGCCGCCATCGCCGCCGACGACCAGCAGGTTCCCGCGCTCCGCAAGGAGCTCGTCGCCACCGGCAACATCACGCCCAACCTCCCGTAAAGGAACCCGAAATGTCCACCTCCGACACCGCGCTTGCACCCGTGCCTCAGGTGATCGCCCACGAGGTCACCAAGCCGCGTGAGACGAAGAAGTGGGTGGACTGGATCACCACCACCGACCACAAGAAGATCGGGCTCATGTACCTGGTCCTCACCTTCGTCTTCTTCATCCTGGGTGGAGTCGAAGCGCTGCTCATGCGCCTCCAGCTCAGCGTCCCGAACAACACGCTGATCACGCCGGAGCACTACAACGAGCTGATGACCATGCACGGCACGACGATGATCTTCCTCTTCGTCGTTCCCATCATGGCCGGGTTCGGCAACTACTTCGTGCCGCTGATGATCGGGGCGCGCGACATGGCCTTCCCGAGGCTCAACGCGCTCTCCTTCTGGCTGCTCCTGTTCGGCGGGATCGTCTTCTACTTCTCGCTCTTCTTCACCCCGCCCGAGGCCGGCTGGTGGAGCTATCCGCCCCTCTCGAGCATCCTCTACTCGCCGAGCGGGGGTCAGGACGCGTGGATCTTCCTCATCCACCTCACCGGCATCTCCTCGCTCGTCGGCGCCATCAATTTCTACGCCACGATCGTCAACATGCGCGCGCCCGGGATGGGCTGGGGCCGGTTGCCGCTCTTCGTCTGGTCGACCCTCATCTACGCGATCTTGCTCATCATCGCCCTACCGGTGATCGCGGCGGCCGTGACCATGCTGCTCACCGACCGCCATTTCGGCACCCACTTCTTCGACCCCACCGACCACGGCTCGCCCGTCCTGTGGCAGCACCTGTTCTGGTTCTTCGGGCACCCCGAGGTCTACATCATGATCTTGCCCGGGTTCGGAATGATCTCTGAGATCATCCCGGTGTTCTCGCGCAAGCCGATCTTCGGCTACAAGGCGATCGCCGCCGCGACCTCGGTCATCGCCTTCCTCGCCGTGCTGGTGTGGGGCCACCACATGTTCGCCTCGCCGCTGCCCGTCGTGGTGATGGGCTTCTTCATGCTCAGCTCCTTCCTCATCGCGATTCCCACCGGGGTCAAGATCTTCAACTGGATCGCCACCCTGTGGCGCGGCTCGATCGTCATGACGACCTCGCTGTACTTCGCAGTCGGGTTCATCGCCATCTTCATCATCGGCGGGATCACCGGGGTCTTCCTGGCGATCTTCCCCATCGACTGGCAGCTCAACGACACTTACTTCGTCGTCGCCCATTTCCATTACGTGCTCATGGGCGGCGCGGTGTTCACCGTCTTCGCCGGCCTCTACTACTGGTACCCGAAGATGACCGGCCGGCTGATGAACGAGACGCTGGGGAAGGTGTCCTTCTGGCTCATGTTCTGGGGCTTCAACCTGACGTTCTTCGTCCAGCACGCGCTCGGCCTGTCGGGCATGCCCCGGCGCGTTTACACCTATCCGCCCGGCGTCGGGTGGTCCACCTACAACTTGATCTCCTCGGTGGGATCGTTCATCCTCGGCTTCGGCATCCTGCTGACGATCATCAACGCCGCCCGCAGCCTGAAGACCGGGGCAGTCGCCGGACCCGACCCGTGGAAGGGAAACACGCTCGAGTGGTTCACCACCTCGCCGCCCCCTGTCAACAACTTCGACGTGATCCCACGTGTGCGCTCGGTCGAGCCGATGCGCGACATCCGCCGCCAGATCGAGCGCGACACCGGCGTCACGCAGAAGAGCGGCGGCAGCGAGCAGTTCGCGCGCGCCTAAGCCCGTGACCCCGGCCGCCGCCACCACCGCCGCACCCGCGGTCCGCCCCGCCTCGTCCGTCAGGCAGGTCGTCTCCGACTACGTCGAGCTGACCAAGCCCAAGGTCCAGTCACTCCTCCTGCTGACCACCATCACCACGATGGAGGTCGCCGGCAGCCCGTCGCTGTCGAGGATCGCCCTCACATGCCTCGGCGGCTACCTGTCCGCCGGCGGAGCCGGCGCCGTCAACCACTACTGGGACCGCGACATCGACGCTCAGATGTCCCGGACCGCGAACCGGCCCATCCCCGCGGGCCGCATCGCCCCGCGCGCCGGCCTGATCTTCGGACTCGTGCTCTCGGCGCTCTCCTTCGCGCTCCTCTCGCTGACTGTGAACGTGCTCGCCGGCTCACTCGCCCTCGGCGGGTTCGCCGGCTACGTGGGCGTGTACACGATCTGGCTCAAGCGCCGCACTCCCCAGAACATCGTCATCGGCGGCGCGGCCGGGGCGATCCCGCCGCTCGTCGGCTGGGCGGCGACCACGGGGTCGCTGTCCTGGACGGCGATATATCTCTTCGCCATCGTCTTCTACTGGACGCCGCCCCACTTCTGGGCCCTCAGCCTGCTCATGAAGGGCGAGTACGAGAAGGTCGGCGTCCCCATGATGCCCGTCGTTCGCGGGGAGCGGGAGACGCGCAAGCAGATCCTCCTCTACTCGCTCCTGTTGTACGCGATGACCCAGCTCCCCTTCTGCGCGGGAGCGTTCGGCGGCATCTACCTCGTCGCGTCGATGGTGCTTGGCCTGGCCTTCATCGGCGGCGCCGTGCTCCTCTACCGCCGCGCCGACCGCCGCTCAGCCCTGCGGCTGTATCTCTACTCGCTCCTGTACCTCGCGCTCCTCTTCGGCGCGATGGTGATCGATATCAAGCTATAGGATCCGAACTCAAGTGGACCGCAAGCTAGCTCGCAAGAACATTCGCTCCGGCCTCATCGCCGGCGCCATCTGTGTCCTGATGTTCGGAGCGACCTTCCTCGCCGCCGTCATCTACGTGCATCAATGACAGACATCGAGCACCCCGTCCCCCCCGCAGGCGAGGACATTCACCTCCCCGGCGCCTCACTCAAGCCCTTCCTCGTCGGCCTGGGAATCACCCTCGCCGTCGTAGGCATCACCATCTTCCCCCCCTACCTCCTGGTAGTCGGGCTCGTCCTCTTCCTCGTCACGACCTACAAATGGATCCAGGACGTCCGCCACGACGTAGCGGAGCTCCCCGAAGAGCACGAGCACTGAGTAGGTCGGAAGCTGGTCAGGCACGCCGCCGGGTTGCCGAGACGGGGCCGAGCGCCCGCCCCGCACAGCCCCAAAGCGGTCCCAGGGCGGGCGCGAAGCGAAGTCCGAGCCCGCCCTCCCAAACCGCGCCCCCAAGGGCATGTGTTGCGTCTCAACCATTGCACTTTGCAACGATTGCCGCGATCATACGGGAAAACTGAGTCTCCTGGGTTACACGAGCCACACGTGTCGGGAGTGCGGCACAGGGCGGTGCACTTGCGCGTTGCCGTTCATCGGGCGGAACGCATAGGATGCGGCGCACATGCCCGAGGGTCGTGGAGATTCCCCCGTGCGTAAGCACCAATCAATCGTGCCGATGCTGGTGTTCGGGACGGTTGCGTCGGCGATCGGGATCTGGATCGTCCTGGCGATCCATTGGTTTCCCACCGATGCGTCGCGGCAGGCCCATCGGATCAGGGTTCTCTACGACGTCCTCCTGATCGCCTCGGTGCCGATCTTCGTGCTCGTCGTCACGGTGATCGGTTTCTCGGTCTGGTATTACCGCATGCGGCCGGGCGAGGAGCTCATCGACGGCCCGCCGATCCACGGCAACACGAGGCTCGAGGTGATCTGGACGGTCGCGCCCGCGGTCCTCATCGTGCTCCTGGTTGCCTACTCCGTCAGCGTGCTCTACGCCAACGAGGCCAAGAAGACGGGCGAGATCACCATCGACGTGACCGCACGCCAGTGGGCCTTCGAATATGCCTACGTCCAGCCGGGCAAGAAGGCCGTCTACTCGCCCTACCTGTACCTGCCCAACGGCCATCCGATCGTCTTCAGGATCCGCTCGCTCGACGTGATCCACAGCTTCTTCGTTCCCCAGTTCTCCGAGAAGATCGACGCCGTGCCGGGGATCACCACGGACCTGCGGATCACGCCGACGAGGCGGGGGACGTATCCCGTCGAATGCACCGAGCTGTGCGGCGCCGGCCACGCGTTCATGCGCTCCATCTCCTACGTGCTGCCGCCGGCGCTGTTCGAGACGTGGATGAAGAAGCAGCCGGTCCTGGCGCTCACCTCGAGCGGCATCCCGCCGGGCTCGGTGGCCCCGGTGGCGGTCCCCGGGATTCCCAACCCGCTGCCGTCCTTTACCGCCGCGCCACCGACCAGCTCGAGCGCCCCTGCCGCCCCGGCGGCCCCTTCGAAGTCCTCCACCACCCCTTCGTCCGGGATCAGTGCCGCCAGCGCCGCCGCCGGCAAGGCGGTGTTCATCAATGACGGTGGGTGCGGCAGCTGCCACACGCTCGGGGCAGCCGGTACGACGGGGACGATCGGGCCCAACCTGACCGCGCAACTGGCCTCCGATTGTGCTAATCCTGCCTCGCAGAAGGTCCGAGGATCGACCGTGAAAGCGTGCATCAACAAGGCGATCATCGATCCCTACGCCTATCTCCCCTCCGGCTTCCAGGCGGGGATCATGCCTGCGACCTTTGCCAAGACGCTCGGTACGACGAAGGTCAACGAGCTGGTCGATTTCCTCGCGAGCGTGACAAAGTGACCTCCGACAGCTGGACGGGATAAATGACTGCCATCGCCGAACCAGTCCACAACCGAACGCACGTCCCCCTCCCGGCGAAGCTGAGAGCACCCGGGTGGTATCGGGCGGCGCTCTTCGACGTCCTCGGCTTCGCGTTCGGGTTCGCGCTGACCTGCATCGTCCGGATCGCGATGCACCAGCACCCGATCGTGGACGCGCACGCCATCACCATCGTCGAGCTGATAACCGTGCCGATCTTCTTCCTCATCGGCATCGGCACGTGCGATTACTGGTTCTACTGGATGTTCGGCGGCCCCACGCGCCCCGAGAACCACGACCAGCACGGCGCCCACACCTGGCGGGACTACTTCAAGGTCAACACCGACCACAAGGTGATCGGCACCCAGTACGTCGTCACCTCGTTCTTCTT
>JALYXK010000318.1 GCA_030947145.1 Actinomycetota bacterium | reverse complement strand
CTGGCTCCGCGCCGCGAGCAGCTGCGCGCGACGGCGCTGGCGATCGGGGCGGGCGGGCTGGCGGCGGCCGTGGCGGCGCTGCTGCACAGCGTGAATTCGCTGCGCGGAACACTGGCCACCCGGGAGCATCAGGGCGCGATCGCGCTGCTGGCCCTGGTGGCGATCGGGTTGCTGGCCGCGGGCCTCCAGCTCGAGCTGGCCCGGAGCGAGCGTACGGGCGAGCTTCGACTCCCCCGCCGGGCGCCGCTGATCGCGCTAGCGGTGATTTGCGCGGGCCTGGCCCTGGCCATCGTCGTCGGCGCCAAGGAGAGCTCCCGACAGCCGCTCAGCGCGGGGGCGACCCGGTACGAGACGCTGCAGAGCAACCGCTACGAGTACTGGCGGGTGGCGCTGCGGGCCTTCGGCGACGAACCGCTGCGGGGCGTCGGGGCGGGCGGGTGGGCGGTGTACTGGCTCCGCTACCGCCACATCAAGGAATCGGCCCGGGACGCGCACTCGCTGCCGCTGCAGACCCTGGCCGAGGTCGGTCTGGTCGGCGTGCTGCTGCTGGTCGCGTTCCTGGTCGGCGTCGGCTGGGCGGCGCGCGACGCGCTGGCCCGTGCCCCCGGGCTCGCCGCCGGCCCGGCCGCCGGCTTTGTCGTCTGGCTCGCCCATGCGCCGTTGGACTGGGACTGGGAGATGCCCGCGGTCACCTTGATCGCGATCGCGCTGGCGGGGGCGCTGATTGCGCTGGGCAACGTGCCGGACGGCTCGCGCGAGGGCTCCAAGCGAGAAATCGTGCTGAACGCGATTCCGCCGTCGCCGGCGTCGGGTTAGGAGGGGCCTACAGCTCCTCGGCAATCCGGGGGGCCTCGCGCCGGAAGATCCAGACGGCCAGCCCGCAGATGACGAGGTAGAGCGTGATCGCGATCACCAGCCGCCAGGGTCCGCCCATCACGCGGGCGTCGGGCCACGGAGTCCTGGGGTTGGTGATCCAGCGCTGAGCCAGGTCGAAGAGCGGCGCCAGCGGGTTCAGCGCAATCACCGCGCGCAGGTTGGCGTGGAGCGCCGAGACCGGATAGAGCACCGGGGTGGCGTAGAACAGGGCCGTGGAGAACACGGTCCAGATGATCCCCACGTCGCGGAATCGGGGGTAGAGGGCCGAGACGATCATGCAGATCGCCGTGGTGATCACGAACAGCGCCAAGAGGAGCGGGATCAGCAGCAGCCACGTCCATCGTGGCGAGATGCCGCCGAAGAGGATGAACGCGAAGGCCACCAGCAGGTTCAGGGCCAGGTTGAACAGGCTGGTGAACACGACCGAGAGCGGGATCACCAGCCGCGGGAACTGGGTCTTGCGGACGACCGCCTCGTGCCCGACGATCGAGCCGACCGCCATCACCGTCGACTCCTGGAAGAAACCGAAGAGGACGATGTCGAACAGCAGGAAGTCGGAATAGTGGGGGACCTTGGAGCCGAGGCGGAAGATGTGGGTGAAGACCACCAGCAGCACCCCGAACATCATCAGCGGGCGGGCGATCGACCACACGTAGCCGAGGACCGTGCCGAAGTAGGTCTTCTTGAAATCGTTGACCGCGATCAGGTAGAGCAGCTCGTAGGCGCGGCGGCGGCCGCCGCCGAGCGCCGAGGGACCGGCTACCTCGCGGAGTTCGACCGATTCGTCGATCACCGCTCGTCGCTCACGGCCGGGCTCGGTGCCTCGAGCACGGGCTCGATGCTGGTTTCCAGCATCACCACCCCATGCCGCGGGGCGGTTCCGTAGATGACGAACCGCAGCAATCGCAGCGCCTGGATCGCCATCAGGCTCTGGTGCTCGTCCTGGCGGACCCAGCAGTCGAGGTAGTAGCGGCCCGCGACCAGCCGGTTCTCGATCTCGCCGGTGAGCCGGATCCGGCCGCCGGTCTCCACTCGTTGTTCCAGAATCCGGGTGAACGCGGTCACGACCACGCCGTCCTCGTTGACCACGTGGCAGGTGAAGGTGGGCCCCTCGAGCGGCCGGGCCGCCTCGGTCAGGATGTCGACGATGATCGGCCGGCCCTGCTCCACGTTCTCGATCGCGCCCCCCGCGGGGTCACGTAGGGTCGCCTCCACGATCCGCACATTCAGGTCGAGCACGACGTCGGGCTCCCCGGCCGGCTTCTTCTGCGTTCCTCCCATCTGGGCGAAATTCAGGCGGTAGTAGCGCAGCGCGGCGTCCTCGGGAGCGCCGATGAAGCGCATCTCGCCGTCGTGGAGCAGCATCGCCCGGTGGCACAGCGACTGCACGGTCGGCATGTCGTGCGTGACCAGCACGATCGTCTTGCCGGCCTGGCGCTTCTCGTGGAAGACGTCCATGCACTTCTGGGCGAAGGCGGCATCGCCAACCGCCAGCACCTCGTCGATCAGCATGATGTCCGCGTCGGCCTGCACCATGATCGCGAAGGCCAACCGGACCATCATTCCGGAGGAGTAGTTCTTGAGCTTGAGGTCGACGAAGTTCGCGAGCTCGGAGAACTCGATCACCTCGCCGAGGCGCCGCTGGGCCTCACGGCGCCCCAGGCCCATCAGCACGCCGTTGAGGACGACGTTCTCGCGAGCGGTGAGCTCGGGGTTGAAGCCGACGCCGAGCTCGATGAACGGCGCCACTCGCCCCGCCATCCTGACCCGACCGGCATCGGCGCGGTAGATGCTGGCCAGAATCTTCAGCAGGGTGCTCTTGCCGGAGCCGTTGCGGCCCACGATCCCGAAGAACTCCCCTTTGTGGATGTCGAAGGAGACCGACTGCAGCGCCCGCAGACGGCGGTGCTCGACCCGCCGGAACGGATGCGTCGCTCGCTCCTTGAGCGTGTCCACCTTCTGATCGGGGATGTTGAAGGTCTTGTCGACCCCGCGCGCCTCGATCACCACCGGCGCGTCGACGCTGCGCCCGCGGCTCCGTGGTGAGGCGCTCGCGGCTGGCTCGTCGCGGATCAATGGCGTTCTCGATGACAATTACACTCGTCCGGATGCTGCTGAGGCACCCACGATGATCGCATTCGCCTCCTCGATCACGAAGCCCGAGGTCTATCGCCGCTGTGCCGAGCCGGGCATTCGCCGGGCCGTGGAACCCGATTCCGAGATCCACGAGCTGGCCTCGATCGGCTCGATCTTCCGCTCCTACAACGCCCTGCTCGACCGGTTCGCGGGCCGCCCGGACCTCGAGGCGCTGGTCCTCGTCCACCAGGACGCCGAGATCATCGAACCTGATTTCTGCCGGATCGTCCGCGAGGCGCTGAGCGACCCCGAGGTCGGCCTGGTGGGCTGCGTCGGGGCGGTCGGCGTCCGCAGCATCGCCTGGTGGGAGGCCTCGGTCACCTGCGCGTCGTTCATCAACCGCTACGAGGAGCACGGCGGCGGCGACCTGCCCTCGTTCTCGTGGGCCTGGTCCGACGCTCCGGCCTACGCGCGGATCGGCGAGGTGGAGACGCTCGACGGGTTCGTGCTGGTGGTCGCCCCGTGGGTGGTCGAGAACATCCGCTTCGACGAGTCGCTGGGCCAGTTCCATGGCTATGACCTGGATCTGTGCCTGCAGGTCAGGGCGGCCGGGCGCAAGGTGGTGACCGCCGACTTCCGGGCGATCCATCACCGCGCGCTGGAAATGGTCCCGGACCCCGAGCAGTGGGCCGACGCCCACGTCCGGGTGGCGGACAAGTGGGACGGACGGATGGGTATCGGCGACGGCGCGGGAACCTGGCAGGAGCGCGCGCTGCGGGCCGAGGCCGACACCGATGCCGCGCTGGTGCTGGCCTACTCCAACCAGCTCGAGTGCGAAGCCCGGGTCCGGGAGCTCGAGCGGGCCCTGACCGAGACCACCACCAGCATCTCCTGGCGGATCACCGAGCCCCTGCGCCGGCTCCGCGCCGCCAGGCCGGCCAAGCCGATGCGGCTGACCCGGCGCCGGCTGGACGCGAGTCTGCCGAGCCCCGGCGAGTGATCGCCTTCGGCGCCTCGATCAGCAGCGCGGAGGCCTACCGGCGCTACGCGGAGCCGGGTATCCGCCGGGCCGCCGAACCAGATTCGGCGATCCTCGCCTTCGCCTCGCTGGAGCCCATCGGGCGCGCCTACAACCTCGTGCTGGACGCCGCCGCCGCCCACGGTGACCTGGAGGCGCTGGTGCTGGTGGCGCCCCACACCGAGATCGCCGACCCTGAGCTGTGCGCCAAGATCAGGGCGGCGCTGGCCGATCCCGAGGTGGCCGTGCTCGGAGTGGCGGGCGCCACCGGCGTGCGCAGCATCGCCTGGTGGGAGGGGACGGTGACCGCGGCGAAGGGCATTCGTCGCTACGTGGAGCACGGCGGTGGTGAGCTGCCGGCGTTCGGGTGGACCGATCACCGACCGCCACCGGCCGACGTCACGACCGTGGACGGCGACCTGCTCGTGCTCTCGCCCTGGGCCGTGCGCAATCTCCGCTTCGACGAGACGCTGATCCTCGGTTACGGCTTCGATCTCGACTTCTGCCTCCAGGCGGGCGCGGCCGGGCGCAAGGTCCGGGTGATCGATGTAGCGGTCGTGCATCACCGCTCGGTCGAGCTGATCAGCGACCTGGCGGTGTGGGTCGAGGCGCACATCCGGACGGCCGAGAAGTGGCAGGCGGTGATCGGGCCGCGCACCGAGGTGCAAGCCGATTGGAAGCGCCGGGCCCGGCAGGCCGAGGCTCGCCGCGAGGTGGCCCGGACCGTCGCGTTCTCTAAGGCGCTGTTGATCGATGCCCGCGTGCTCGAGGCCGAACGGGCGCTGCAGGAGCGAACCGCGACTCTGTCCTGGCGGCTAACCGCCCCGCTGCGTGCGCTCAACCACCGGCGCCGGGAGGCAGCCCGTCGGCCAGCGCCCGGCGGATCTCCTCCTTAGACACGATCGACTGCTCGGTGGCCACGCCGGCCGAGGCCCGCAGGCGCGACAGGCGCTCGGCGACCGCGAACGCGCTGGAGTCCAGCAGCCGGCGCAGGACCTCCTCTTGCCGGGCCAGGCGCTTCTGTGCGCTCCACAGCTCGCCCAGGCGCGAATGACCGAGCGCGAGATGATGGACCCGGCTCGCCTCGAGTCGGGCGATGATCGGGTGGCGATCGAAGGGATCGAGGATCCGGGCCAGCTCATCGGACCACCTCGCGGCGGTGGGCCACACGGCCCCGAACCCGAAGAACGCGGGAACCACGACCAGGCGCAGGTCCTCTCGCCCGGCCACGAAATCCTCCGCCGCCGTGAGCACGCCGTTTCGCGGGCCGCCCTCGTGGGCCGCGGAGCGCGGATAGGGCAAGCCGCCGGGGCGGATCCCCGGGTCTCCGGGGAAGAGGCCGCCGGCCTCGCCGGCCACCGGATGGCGGTAGGACTCGGGGATCTGCTCGGCGTCGAAGTAATCGTCGCGGCGTCCGTGCGGCCAGCAGACGTCATGGAACAGCAGCAGCGGCAGGTGCTTTCCCGCGGCCCGCTCGCCGATCAGGCGCAGTTCCTCGCTGACGGTGAAGTAGTTGTGGTCGCCGTCGATCACCAGCGCGTCGGGCATCGGCAGCTCCGGCAGCGCGGCCAGGCTGGTCTCCCCGATCAGCTCGAGCTCGGGGCGCGCCTGCGCCAGGGCGAGGAGGCCGGGCTGGGGCGCCGGATCGATCGCCAGTACGCGGGCGCCGGAGTCGGCCGCCCAGCCCGCCAGGACGCGGGTCAGGTCGCCGGCGTAGGCGCCCACCTCGGCCACCGACCGGGCGCCGATCGCGTCCAGGCAGGGCAGCATCAGCTCGGCCATCTGGGCCAGCGAGACCCCCCACCGCTCGGGGTCGTTGAGATAGGGATCGAACTCGGGTCGGGCCATGGCCGACGGGCGAGTCTAGAGTGGCGCCTCAGATGGTGATCGGACGCGGTTTCGCCTGGGCCCACCTGCCGAAGACCGCCGGGGACGCGACGCTGCGAATGCTCAGCGCCGTCCCCGGGCTGGTCAGCTTCGCCGATCCGCCGGACTCCAACGACAAGCACCTGCCGTTCTTCGCGCGCGAGGCCGAGGTGGCGGGGAGGCTGCGGGTGATGAACATCCGGCGGCTGCCGGCCTGGGCCTTGAGCGGGGCCCAGCACAGCGCCCGGCACGGGGTGCACCCGGACTATCGGCCGGGATTGCTGGAGAGCGCGGAGCAGATTGCCGGCAAGACCGACGCCGACGACCTGCTGCGCTGGATGACCGACCACGACCGTCTCTCCGTCGATCGCTGGCTGCGGGCCGAGATGATCGAGTCGGATGTGCTCGCCCTACTGGCCGAGCTCGGGGAGCTGACCCCGGAAACCGGAGCCCGTGTGCAGGCGGTCGGCCGGGTCAACGCGGGCGCCTACGATCGCGATCTGAGCCGGTACTTCACCGCCCGGCAGGTCGCGCAGCTCTACGCGCAGAACCCGGCCTGGGCCGCGGTCGAGCGCCGCGTCTACGGCTCGATTCCCTAGCTCGACGCTCTGGTTGGGCGCCGCGGCGCGTCAGACGGCGATGGGCGCGTACTCGGACGGGAAGCCGGAGGCGGCGAAGAACCAGTTCTCGACGGCGTAGCGGTGGTTGGGCATCGACGGCTCCGAGCCGGTCTGGTGCAGGAACAGCTCATCGAAGAAGAGGGCGTCACCGGGCTCGAAGATCGGCCGGATCACCGGGGTCTCGCCGGCGGCCAGCTCGACCTTCTGCTGCGAGATCGTGTAATCGAGCACCGCCTCCTCGGTGGCGGTGGCCACGTAGCGGTCCAGGCGCCGGGGGACGATGTCGAGCCCCGGCGCCTCGTCCCCGCAGCGGGAAAGCGAAAGCCACAGATTCAGCGAGCGCACCTCGCCCATGAAGAAGCCGTCCTGATGCCAAGCGCCGGGAATCGAGGGCGCGGCCTTGCGCAGCGTCGTCTTGTGCACCGAGATCAGCGCCGGCTCCCCGAGATAGGACGAGACCAATTCGGGCAAGCCCGCCGCCCGGAAGCACTCGTGCATCTCGAAGCTCAACATCGGCGCGTCGGCGGCCAGCACGCCGCCGCCCTGCTGGATCCAGGTCCGGCCCAACACATCGCCGTAGCGGGCGTGGGGCCGGAACTCCTCGTAGTAGCCATCGGCCGGGGGGCGGCCGGCGTCGCGGAGCTCGCGCTCGGCGAACGCGCGGTCGATTCGCCGGGCCAGATGCAGCGCCTGCTCGCGGGGGACCAGACCCCGGACCAGCAGGCAGCCGTCGCGCAGGATCCCGGCGCGGATCAATCCCGGCGTCAGCTCGGTCGCGGGGATCTCGGGCAGCGGGTCGCCGCCCGGCAGCCGGTCGAGATCGGGCGCGACGAAATCCGCGCCGGCCGGGGCGTCGTCGATCAGCCGGATCCCGGCCAGGTGTCGGAGCGCCATCAGGCGGCGCTCGGTCTCGCGGTTCGGCCGGGCCTGATTGGCGGCGCTCAGCGCCTCGATCTCGGCGCGGAGCACCTCCAGGCTCTCCCCGCGGTCCTCGACCGGATCGCTCAGCGGCTCGGCCACCGTCGCCGCGGCCTCCCGCGGCTTGATCTCCTTGCGTCTGGGCCGCCACATGTTTGGCACGTTACCTGACGGCCGCCGCTGGTTCAGCCCATGCCCGGCGTCGATACAGTCTCGCTGCGTGACCGCTCCGGAGCTCGACTGGGCGCCCCCGCAGCGAAGCCTCGCCAGCCCCATCCCGCCCTCGATCCTGGCCGTCGGCGCGCTCACCGTGGTCGGCTTCGCCCTGCGGCTGAGCGTGGCTCACCAGTCCCTGTTCGGCGACGAGCTCTCCACCTCCTGGATCTCGGCCACCCATGGACTTGGGGGCGTGCTCTCGCTGCTCTACGGGACAGCCTCGGTCAAGCACGCCGAGATCACCCCGCCGCTGTATTTCCTGGCCTCCTGGCTGACCAGTCAGATCGGGCACGCCCCCGAGCTCTTGCGCCTGCCATCGCTGGTGGCGGGGACGCTCAGCATCCCGGTGGTGTACCTGCTCGGGCTCCGCACGGTGGGGCGCCGCGCGGCGCTGGTCGCCACGGCGGTGACGACGCTCTCGCCGTTCATGATCTATTACTCCTCCGAGGCGCGCAGCTACGGGATGATGATGCTGCTGGTCCTGGGGTCGACGCTGGCGATGCTGCAGGCCATCGACACCCGAGGCAGGCGCTGGTGGGTGCTTTACGCGGTCTGCTCGTGTGCCGCGTTCTACACCCACTACACCTGCGTCTTCGTGCTCGGCGCGCAGTTGCTCTGGCTGTGGTGGGCGCATCCCGAAGCGCGCCGGCCGGCGCTGCTGGCCAACCTCGGCGCCGCGGCCGGAGTGCTGCCCTGGCTCCCCGGCCTGATCAACGAACTGGGATCCCCCACCGTCTCGATTCTCTCGGCGCTGTCCCCGTTCACCGGCCACGACGTCCGGCTCGCCCTCGAGCACTGGAGCGTCGGCTATCCGTACGCCAGCTCGGCGCCGCTGACCGGGCTCCCGGGCACGCCCGCGCTGATCCTGCTCGGCTTGGGGATCGTGATCGCGGCCGGCGGAGCCCTGATGTCCGCGGATCGGTCCCGGCCGACCCGCTGGCCCCTGGGCGCAGAGCGCCGGATCGTGCTGGTGCTGGCCCTGGCGATCGTCACGCCGCTCGCCGAAGCCCTGATCAGCGCCATCAGCACGCACATCTTCGGGGTGCGCAACCTGGCCGCCTCGTGGCCCGCGCTGGCCCTCGGGCTGGCGGCGCTGCTGATCGCCGCCGGACGGCGGCTGCGACCGGTCGTGGTGGCCCTGGCCGTGGTGTCGTTCGCCATCGGTGCGGTGAAGATGCTGGAGCATCGCTACGAGCGTCCCAACTACCAGGCCGTCGCTGACTTCATCGCCGGGCAGGCTCGACCCGGCGACGTCGTCATCGACGAGACCGGACAGCTCAGCCCGGGTCCGGTGACACCGCTCGACGTAGCGCTGCGCGCCCCGGTCTCGGTGTTCCGGGCCGGCTCCCCCGCCGAGCGCGATCACCCGTTCGGGTTCTTCGACCCGATCGTCCCGATCTCGCAGGCCATCGCCCGCGCCGTCGCCGCGGCCCCGGGCGGCCGGATCTTCGTCGCCTCCACGGTGTTTGCGCCCAGCGACATCCCGGGGCTGGCGCGCCTGGTCGCTCCGATTCACGGTCATTTCCCCGCGCCGTACCGCCTGGTCGAGAGCCACGTGTACGCCGGCATCGCGCGCACGAAGATCGAGGTCTACTCCCGCGGCGCCTCGTCGCCGGGATGAGCGCCGCCGCCGCGAGCGCGGATGCCCGCGGCCCTGAAGCCGCCGTCGCGGCCGGACCTAGCCGTGGCGCGGACGGGGCGGCCTACGCCCCGACCCTGGTGCTGACGGCCACGCTGGCGCTCGCCGGCTTCATCGTCCTGATGTCGGCGGTTCTGCTCGTGGTCCATCCGGCGGGCGGGGCGGGGGCGCTCGCCGCCCAGGTGATCCTGCAGAAGCAGAGCGCCAAGACGGCGCTGTACCTCGCGTCCTTCCTACTCGTCCTCCCGCTGGCGCTGATCGCCGGCCCGCGCCTGGCCGACAAGCTGGCGGCGGGTCCGGGCGCGTCGTCGCTCGCGGCGCTCGCCGCCGCTCTGGCGGGGACGCTGGCCGCGACCATCATCGCCGTCAGGCTCTCCGCCTCGCTGCCCTGGGGCGATGGGCTCGGCGCGATGCTGGTCGCGATGGCGGTGTGGTGGGCGCTGGCGCTGGCGCTGCTGGCCGGTGC
>JALYXK010000292.1 GCA_030947145.1 Actinomycetota bacterium | reverse complement strand
AGCTCGACCTGATCGAGGCTGAGCCCCGCCTCCGGAGTGATGAGCCGTCCACCGGTGAACGCCGCCAGGTCGCCGAGGTAGGCCACCCGGCGATGGCCGAATCCAGGGGCCCGGATCGCCGTGGCCTCCATCGTCCCGTGCTGGTTGTTCTGCACGAGCATCCCCAGAGCGGCGCCGTCGACCTTCTCGGCCACGATGATCAGCGGCTCGGGGCGGCGCATGACGTGGCCGATCGCGCCCATCAGCTCCTGCACGGTGGAGATCGGCTGCGTGGTCATCAGCACGTACGGGTTCTCCAGCACGGTCTCCATCCGCATCCGGTCGCGAATCAGGTACGGGGAGAGGTGGCCGTTCTCGACGTGCAGCCCCTCGACGAAGTCGACCGTGATGCCGGGCTGTTCGGCCGCCTCGACGCTGACCACGCCGTCCTCGCCGACACGGTGCAGGGCATCGGCGACGGCGAGACCGATCCGCTCGTCGTCCTTGGCGGCGATCGTGGCCACGTGACCGAGGGCGTCGGCGTCGTCCACCGCCACCGCGCTGCGGAGCAGATCGGCGACGACGAGCTCCACCGCCTCCTCGATCCCGCGGCGCAGCTGCATCGGGTTGGCGCCCTCGGCCAGTACCCGCATCCCCTCGCGCAGCAGCGACTGGGCCAGGAGCGTGGCCGTGGTCGTCCCGTCGCCGGCCAGGTCGGAGGTCCGGTCGGCGACCTCCCGCACCAGCTGGGCGCCCATGTTGGCGAACTGGTCTGAGAGCTCGATCTCGCGGGCGATCGAGACGCCGTCGTTGGTGATCATCGGCGCGCCGGTGAGGCGCTCGAGCACGACGTTGCGGCCCTTCGGACCCAGCGTCACCTTGACGGCGTCGGCGAGCACGTCGACCCCCAGCTGCAGCCGGCGGCGCGCGTCATCGTTGAAGTGGATGATCTTGCCCATGGTTGCTCTCCTGTCGGTCGGGGGTCAGGCGGCTTCAGCGACCAGGATGCCCCGACCCTGCAGGCGGCCCTGGTCGAGGTCCGCCATCGCGTCGTTGACGGCGCTCAGCGGATAACCGCTGGTGTGCAGGGTCACCTTCCCCTGCGCGGTCAGCGTCATCAGCTCGGCCAGGTCGTTGTAGGACCCGACGAGGTTGCCAATGAAGTTGATCTCCCGCGAGATGATGTCGATCGTCGGCACGTTGATGTTCTCGCCATAGCCGATCACGTAGTAGGAGCCGGCCTCGCGCAGCATCGCCACGCCGTCTTCGATCGCCCCGCGCTCGCCGACGAAGTCGATGATCGCCTCGGCGCCGACCCCGTCGGTCATCTCGAGGATCGTGTCGAGCTGCTTGCCGTCGGCGGCGACGGTGGTGTCGGCGCCGATCTCCCCGGCCAGCGCGCGGGCCTGCTCGGACGGGTCGATGACGATGATCTCCGCCGGGGTCATCGCCTTCAGGCATTGGATCCCGATGTGGCCGAGACCGCCGGCCCCGATCACCACGGCGCGCGAGCCCGGATGGAGCACGCTGACCGCCTTCTTGACCGCGTGGTAGGCGGTCAGCCCGGCGTCGGCCAGCGCGGCGATGTCCTTGGGATGCAGCGTCGGCTCGAGCTTGACCACCGAGCGGGCGCTGGTCTTCAGCAGCTCGGCGAACCCGCCGTCCACCGAGATCCCGGGGAACAGGTTGTTGGCGCAGTGCACGTCGTCGCCCGCCCGGCAGGCCCGGCACAGCCCGCAGGTGATCAGCGGATGGACGATCACGGTGTCGCCGACCTCGACGTTGCTCACCGCCGAGCCGATCTCGTGTACCCAGCCGGCATTCTCATGGCCGAGCACGTAGGGCAGCTCCACGCCTGACTTCTCCGCCCACTGGCCCTCCTGGATGTGCAGGTCGGTGCGGCACAGCCCGGCGCCGCCGACCTTGACGATCACGTCGAAGGGCTCGGTGACCATGGGCTCGTCGATCTGTTCGACGGCCAGCGCCTCGTGGTACTTGTGCAGTCGGGCGGCGATCATCGGGGCATCTCCTCGGTCGGGTCGGCTACGCCATGGCGCACGCGCAGCAGCGAGCGACAGATCCCGCCGTTGCTCTCCAGGCTGAGGCTCACCAGCCGGGCGCGGCGTAGCCAGGGGTTCAGGGTCTCGGCGGTGAGCGACGCGCCGTCACCGGCGATCAGCCCGGGCGAGTGCTCGTCGTCCGGTAGGCCGAGTTCTGCCCGGAGCTCCAGACAGCGGTTCGTCTCCGGTCCGGGCGGCAGTTCGGCGACCGTCAGCGCCACGACGTCAGCGGCGTCCTGGCCGTCGGCCAGCAGCGACTGACACACCCGGCCCTGGCGGGCCAGCAGCGCCTTGCGCCGGAACAGCTCACGCAGCGAGTCGAGCCGGTCATCATCGGTCTCCCCCGGGAACGCCCCGGTGAAGCCCTCGCCGCGACCCAGCGCCGCGTTGATCTCCTCGCCCGTGAAGTGGTCCTCGAGTTGCACGCTGACTGCTCGCACTTCCGGCAGCCGGCGCACGGCATCGCGCGCGTCGGCTGCCATCAGGAAGGCGAAGTTGGGAGCGCACTGCGGCGTGGGCAACCGCAGGAGGACCTCGACGTCACCGTCTTGGCTCACCGTGCAGGAGCTGACGAACCGAAGCGAGGTGATCGGCTCGTCCAGCTCGGGATCACGGACGCCGCTCAGCGCGTCGAAGACCCGCTCCCGCGTACTCATGCGCTCTCAACCAGCTGCGCGTCCTCCTTGTCGGCCGGAGTGCCGTCCTCACCCCGCAGCTGGAGCTCTTGTGGGACGTCGATTCCGTACAGCTTGGCGGCGTTCAAGCCGAGGATCTTGCGCTTGCCGTTGCTATCCAGCCGCGGGAAATCGGAGAACTCCTCGTGGTCCGGATCCGGGTAGTCCCAGTCCAGGAAGCCCTCGATCTGCCACTTCGGCTCCCAGATGCCGTAGTCGCTGCCGAACAGCATCTTGTCCTCGCCCACCCAGAACAGCAGCTCCCCGATCACCTTCGCGAAGAAGCGTGGCCGGGCGTACATGAGACCGCCGATCACCACCGATAAACCGGCGTACACGTTGGGCTCCTGCGTCGCCATGAAGCAGAAGTCCTCAATCCGCGGCAGCCCCACGTGCTCGATGATGAAGTTCAGCTCGGGGTTGTCGGTGGCCGCACGGTCGATGTCCCTGGGGTCGAACGCGTCCTTGTCCAGCGGCCAGATGGTTGGGCCCTTGTGCACGTGGATGTTCTTGATCCCGAGCTCGTTGCACTTCTCCAGGAAGGGCTTGGCCGCCTCGTCGTCAAGCCTCCACCCGCGTGAGCCGTTGTACCACTCGGCCGTGTACAGCTTCACGCCCTGCAGGTGGTAACGCTTGGCGTCCTCCTCGAGCTGCCGCAGGCCGGCCTCCCCTTCCCGCGGATCGAAGCGCCCGTTGACGATCAGCTTGCCCGAATGCTTCGCGGCCAGCTCGGCGTTCTTCTCGGCGGTGTTGAAGCCCTCCGTGTACCACTCCTTCAGGTACGTGGACTGGAAGATCCCGACGTCGACGCCGCCGTCCTCGAACACGTCCTTCACGAAGTCCTCCTCGGAGTACTTCATGAACTTCTCGATCGGCCAGTGCGTCTCCGGCGGCCCCAGGCCCATGTAGGCGTGGAAGCACTCGATCCAGCCCTTGGCGTAGTGCTCCTGACCCTTGACCCAGTTCTCCGGGCTGGCGTCCCAGAAATGGCAATGCCCGTCGACGATGAAGTACTTCTCTCCGTTCTTCTCGTACATGGTCACTCCCCCCCGACGACCTGGAGGTCGAAGCCGATGTATTCGGCCGCATCCTCCGGGTTGGCGAACATCAGGACGCGGTCGTCGAGCACGACCATGCGGCCATAGTGGGTCGACATGATCTCCTCGAAGTCGTCCTGGCCGAAGTCGGCCCACCCGAGGGCGTCGGCGATCTCCTGGAAGTCGAAGTCGATCTTGTTGATTCCGTCGACCCGGATCATCGAGGGGAGCTCACGCATCGTCACGTCCTTCTTGTCCTGCATCACCTGCGCGACGACGTAGCCGACCTGGTTGTTCATCAGGGTCACGCCGGTCTGGTTGGACGAGGTCCTGTCGGACTTGAACTCGGTCATGAACGGATCTCCTTGGGGATCTCGAGTTTGATGTCTTCGAGCAGGCCGGTCATCCGGGCGGTGGAGCGCGACAGCGACTCGTCGAAGGTGACTACCTTCTCGGCGACCTGAGACCAGATCGGCTGGAGCTTCTGTGCCGCCTCGAGGCTGACCGGAACCCATTCCTGCAGCCACTCCTGCATCACGCCGCGGTTGGCCTCGCCGTGCTGCTCGTCGTCGGCCAGCATCCGGAACAGCGCCCGGGCGCCCCGCTGCTCACGGGCCGTATCGGACTCGCCGGCGCCCATGATCGTGGGGGTGACGAAGTCGCCCTGGTGCGCGGCCTCCTGCATCACGAACCCGCTGCGGAACAGCTCGCCGACCAGCGGCTCGAACACCACCGCGGTGGCGAAGAAGGCCTGGGCCCAGTCACGGATGCCGGTCAGCTTCTCGACGTTTTCCCGGACGCCCTGCCAGACCGGGTCGTTCTGCCAGCTCTCCTTGTGGGCGGAGCCTTCGAAGCCCTCGATCTGGTCGGAGAGCTCGAGGTTGAACAGGATGATGTCCTGGGCGAAGCGCAGCTTGTGGATCGCGCCGAGCGTCAGCGCGTTGTTGATCATGTTGGTCGGCGCATCGCGCTGGGCCGGCGTGTAGACGTGCATTCCCAGACCGTGCTCGGCGTGGGCCCAGGCCGAGACATGGTGCTCGACGACCTTGACCCAGGATTTGTTCCAGGCCGCATACGATTCCGCCGCCTTGGCGTTGGCCAGCGTCTGGCCGATCTGTCGCACGACGTTAGCGTTGTTGCGGTAGATCGTCTGCTCCCACTCCTCGTTGGGGTCGAGGAACAGGTGCCAGTTGCTGGACTTCAGCGATGTCCACTCCTGCGGGTAGCCGGACTTCCCGTCGGCGAACGCATAGACCCAGCCCTGGGTCAGGTGTCGCTCGGGATCGGGCTGAACATCGACCGTGACGTCCTCGTACACGCTCGCGCGGCGCTTACGCGGTTCGAAGTAGTTGTACGAGCGGCTGCGTGACGACGGGAACTCCTTGGCACCGGCCTCGGCGTCCGTGAACACGGGCTTGGGGACGCTGCGCTCAGATGTCACGGGTGTCTCTACGGACATGCTGTTCCTTTCGTGGCCGCGGTCAGCCCGCGGAGGTCGTGAACTTGTCGAAATAGATGTGCGACTCGGGACAGCCGCGGGCGTCGAGCAGGGTGATCGCGGCGTCGACCATCGGCGGCGGGCCGCAGAGGTAGGCGTCCACTTCGGCGAGGTCGTCCTCGAGCCGATCGACCACGTCGGTGATCAGTCCCGACTCCCCCTCCCAGCCGTCGCTTTCCTGCACGTCGGAGAGGGCCGGGACGAACTTCAGGTCAGGGAGCTCCTGGCTCAACCGCTCGAGCTCCTCCAATGCGAACAGATCCTGCGGCGTCCGGGCGCCGTAGTAGAAGGTCGCCGGGCGAGTCTGCTCCTTTTCGACCATCGAGCGCAGCAGCGACATGATCGGGGCCATGCCGGCGCCGCCGCCGATGAACACCAGGCGACGGGGCGAGGAATCGCGCAGCGTGAACATCCCGTAGGGCCCAGTGGCGGTCAGCTCATCGCCGACCTTGATCCCATTGCCGTTGGCCAGCAGCCCGGAGAAGCGACCGCCCTCGTAGAGCTTGATCATGAACTCGAGCCGGTCGGGCTGACCGGGGGTGTTGGCCATCGAGAACGAGCGGTGCTCCCCATCGTGGCCGGGAATCGCGATGTCCATGTATTGGCCGGCGTGGAAAACCAGCTCCTCCGGATCGCGCAGGCGCAGCACCAGACGCCGGATGTCGTGGGTCAGATCCTCGACCGTCTCGACCTCGGTCGTCGCGCTGACGATCGGCACGCCGCTGCGAATCGCGTCCTCGTCGTAGTGCAGCAACTCGATCTCGACGTCGCTGAGCGCATGCGCCCGGCACAGCAGCGTGTAGCCCTCCGCCTCCTCGAAGTCCGGCAGCGCGAACGTCGAGTAGCGGTCGAGGTCGACCTCGCCGTCAAGCAGGAACGACTTGCAGGACGAGCACTGCCCCTCCTTGCACCCGTGCATCAGCATCACGCCCTGGCGGAATGCGGCGCCCAGGATCGTCTCGTCCTCATCGACCTCGATCTCGATGCCGACCGGCTCGAAGCGTGCGATGTGCGTTTCGCCCATGGTCTGGTCCTTCCGCGCCCGCTGCGATCTCGTTAGGGACGCCGGCCCGGGAGTCGGGTGGACCCCCGGGC
>JALYXK010000256.1 GCA_030947145.1 Actinomycetota bacterium | reverse complement strand
CTCTGGCCCGGCACGAACTCGGCCCGGTTGATCAGGATCTCCATCGTCGAGGGCGCCACGTGGACGGTGACCCCGCGTTGATGGCACAGGTCGACCAGGTCCACGGCCTTCTCCTGGGGGAAGTCCGGGTCGGCGATGATCACCTCCTGGACGCGCTCGCGGGCCAGGATGTCGGTCAGCTGGTCCAGCCGGCCGAGCGATCGCAGCCCGTTCTGCGGGCGGGGGGTCAGCGAGATGTAGCCGATCAGGTCAACCCGCATCTGGGCCCGTCCGGCCAGCGCACCGGCGACCGCCTCGATGTGCTTGCCCGAGCCGACCAGCAGCGCCCGGCGCCGGTAGCCCGCCTGCTCCAGCAGCCAGCCGGTCACGCGCAGGTGGAGGGTGCGCAGCGCGGCGATGTAGATCGTCCCGAAGACCACGGAGCCGTAGAAGATGTAGTAGCTCGAGAAATGCTCGCCGTTGGCCAGGGCGAACACCAGCGCGATGATGGTCCCCTGGAACAACGCGGTGGCGATCCGGCCCGCCCCGGGCCGCCGGGGCCGATCGGCGTAGAGGTCGACGCGGGCGAACATCAGCACGGTGACCAGGTAGGCGAACGGAATCCAGGCGTGGATCCCCCGCCAGGCCGAATGCAGGTCGAACTCCCCGCGGATCTCCAGCTTCAATGCCAGGGCGCTCAGCAGCGCCCCGACCACCCCGGCCAGATCCAGCGCCAGCAGCGAGACCACGCGCGCCACCCGGCGCAGCGTCTCCAGGCGCAGCAGGAACGACAACGCCGGTGGGCGCTTTCGTCGGACGTCGTGCTGGGGCAGCGGCACCGGCACGGGACCTTCGGGGGTCCCGTTGGTGTGGCTCCCCGATGTCTCGTGGGTGGTCGACACGTTCAGTTGGGGTCCCGTGATCTCTCCCCTCCTCGTAACGTTATCTTGACATCGAAGTTCCGCACTAAACCTCCGGGGCCAGCGCGGCGGGTCGCCGGGCCGGATCGGGCCTCGGGGACCGCCCCCCTCGGGCGGCTCCGGAGCTAGCCCAGACGTCCGACCAACGCCTCTTTGCCGGACTTCTCGATCGTTTTGCGCAGGCCTTCCAGAAGGTCGATTTGCGGCTCCCAGCCGAGGATCTCCCTGGCCAGCGTGATGTCCGGCTGGCGCACCTGCGGATCGTCGACGGGGAGAGCCTCGTAGACGATCTCCGAACTGGACCCGGTGACCTCGATCACCGCTTCGGCCAGCTCCAGCAGCGTGAACTCGTTCGGATTGCCGATGTTCACCGGGTTGTGCTCGCCCGATTCGGCCAGCAGGATGATCCCCCGGATCAGGTCATCGACGTAACAGAACGAGCGGGTCTGGGAACCGTCGCCGAACACCGTGATCGGCCGATCTTGAAGGGCCTGACGCAGGAAGGTGGGGATCGCCCGCCCGTCGTGGGGCCTCATTTTGGGGCCGTAGGTATTGAATATGCGAACCATCGAGGTATCGACGCCCTGCTGGCGGTGATAGGCCATGGTCAGCGCCTCGGCGTAGCGCTTGGCCTCGTCGTAGACGCCCCGGGGGCCGATCGGGTTGACGTTGCCCCAGTAGGTCTCGGGCTGGGGATGGACCTCCGGGTCGCCGTAGACCTCGCTGGTGGAGGCGGTCAAAAAGCGGGCGCGGTGCCGCTTGGCCACCCCGAGCGTGTGGTGGGTCCCGTAGGAGCCGACCTTCAGCGTGTGCAACGGCAGCCGCAGGTAGTCGATCGGCGAGGCGGGGGAGGCCAGGTGAAACACGAAGTCGATCGGCTCATCGATGAAGTAGGGCTCGATGATGTCGAGGTTCAGGTGGGTGAACTTGTCGGTCCGGATGTGCTCGATGTTGACCAGCGAGCCGGTCTCGAGGTTGTCCACGCAGATGACCCGGTTGCCCCGCGCCAGCAGTTCGTCGCAGAGATGGGAGCCGAGGAACCCGGCGCCTCCGGTGACTAGGCAGGTCGTCATACGGCTTGAATCTATCGGGGCTCGGGGTCAGGCTGCGTGTCGGGGCTCGGACGTGAGCGGTTCGCGAGCCGCAGCTGGTGGGCTTCGCCGCGCCGGATCGTCAGCCGCTCGGAGTCGAAGTGCTCGAGCAGGGCCTGCGCGAACTTGCGGGAGGTGCCGAGCTCGTCCCGCAGCTCGGCCAGGGTGATCGCGTCGCCGTGGCGACGGGCGACCGCGACCAGGCGCCGGCGGACCTCCGCGAGTGCATCGGGGTGGTAATGCAGTGCCTGCGAGACGCGAACGGCTCGTCCGGCGGCTCGCAGCGCCTGCAGATCGGCGGGATCGAGCTCGGAGGCCAGCGGCGGCTGCACCCCCGCGGCTCGCAGGCGCTCTTCCAGCGCCAGCGCCGAGGCCGGCAGCGGCGCTGGCTGCGGGCGCTCGGGCTCCGCCGTCGAATGCTTCGGCTC